>JAZUHA010000230.1:0-27385 GCA_045641485.1 Acutalibacteraceae bacterium | reverse complement strand
GCCGCAAAAAATGCGCAGTCTTTAAGAATATTAAATGAAAAACTTAAAAACCGTGAACTTCACAAAATGTATCTTTGTGTTGTAATAGGCAAACTTAAAAAAGAAACGGGAATTTTAAAAGGTTATCTTCAAAAAAACGAGGAGCAAAACCGTGTTTATATTTCCGAGAAAACAAACGATAATTCAAAAGAAATATCCACAAAATACAAAGTACTCGGTTATAATAACGGACTTTCACTTTTGGAAGTAGAACTTTTAACAGGCAGAACTCATCAGATTCGTGCGCATTTTTCTTATTACGGCCATCCGCTTTTGGGTGACGGTAAATACGGCACAAACGAGCAAAACAAAAAGTTCGGCGGATATAAAAAGCAGTTTTTGTACTCATATAAACTGATTTTTGATTTTAAAACCGATGCCGGCGAACTTAATTACCTCAATCATAAAGTATTTGAGGTAGACGATGTATGGTTTAAAAAGGCTTTTTATGATAATTTGATAGTGAATTAGAAATTCTCACAAAATAAGAATAATATAAGGGGCTGTTGTATTCCGATGAGTACAACAGCCCCTGTTTTGAGTATTACGGTAATGTTATTATTCGCCTTTTATTTCAAAAGTTGTGGTATATGTGCCGTCTTCCCATTCGTATTCCTCGCCGTCAAGATACAATGTTGCGTGAGCGCCCTGCGGAACGGTGAAAGAGAATGTGCATTCGTCACCGTTTCCGGTGTATTGCCACGAAGAAATTACTTCGCCGTATCTTGTTAAAATTCTTGCTTTTGCATATCCGAGTTCCTTGTTCGGATGCGGTTCAAAAATAATGTGCTTGTATGCAGGCTCGTTTTCATCGGCACGAATACCCGCGCAGTAAGCGAACATCCAGTCACCTACGGCGCCGTAAGCATAATGGTTGAATGATGTCATATCGGTTGTGGCAAATGTACCGTCCTCGTGCAAAGCATCCCAGCGCTCCCACATTGTGGTAGCGCCTTTTGTTATCGGATAAAGCCAGGAGGGAAATGCTTTTCTTAAAAGAAGTTTATATGCCAAATCGGTTCTTCCGAGTTGTGTGAGGGTATGAAGAAGATACGGAGTTCCGACAAATCCGGTTTTCAGATGACCGCACTCCTCTATATCTTTAATAAGTTTATTGCCCTCTCTGTTAATATCATCGGTAATACCGAAATAAACGGCAAGAATATTTGCGGTTTGTGTTTCGTGCCCGGGTTTGCCCGTGTTAATAAAATGCTCTCTGTATGCTTTAACGGAATAACCGTGCAGTTCTTCGTAATACTTAACGTCTTTTCCGATTACTTTACCCATTTTCACCATAAGAGATGTTATATATGAAAGCATTGCCGTTGCAATAAGATTTTTATCGGTAAGACCGCCGCTCGCTTCAAAACCGGCATCAAGCGAAAGCCAGTCGCCGAAATGTCCGCCTTTATCCCACAAGCCTTTTTCGGAGCACTGTGACTCGATATACGAAACCCATTTTTCCATAGATTCCCACTGGTCTTTTATAATATCCGTATTTCCGTATGCAACATACATCTGATACGGTACAATAACTGCGGCATCGCCCCAGGCGGCGGAGCCGCCGCCCTCCCAGCCTGCCGGAACAACGTTGGGAACTTCTCCGTCTTCTCCCTGGTCGGCTTTAAGGTCGTGAAGCCATTTTGTATAGAATTTATTTGTATCGTAGTTTATTGAAGCAGTACGGGCAAAAACCTGCGCATCACCCGTCCAGCCCATTCTTTCGTCACGCTGTGGGCAGTCTGTGGGAATATCAAGGAAATTACCTCTCTGGCCCCATACAATATTCTCGTAAAGCCTTTGCACCATATCATCTCCGCAGGCAAAAAATCCCGTTCTTTTCATATCGGAGAATACGACAACGGCTGTAAAATCCTCTGTGTTTAATGTTTCTTTGTCAAATCCCTCAAGTTTTACAAATCGGAAGCCCTGAAATGAAAAATGCGGTTTGTAAGTATGCGGATTTCCGTCTGAAATAACATGGATTTCCGCTTTTGCCGAGCGGAGATTGGCGTTATAGAAATTCCCCTCTTTATCAAGGAATTCGCCGTGATAAAGCACAAATTCCTTTCCTTTTTCACACGGAACGTTAAATTCAACATAACCCGTAATTTCCTGCTTAAAGTCAAGCACGAGTTCGTTTTTCGGAGTAACAATAAGCTCCGGTTTATCTATTCTTGTTATTTCACGGGTTTCCTCGCCCTCTGTCGGAATAAGGCAGTTTTTGTTAACTGGCACCTCTTTAACCGTAAATTTTTCTTCGGTAGATGCATTAAAATCAACCGTTTCACCGTTGTATATATCGGAATATAAAATATTACTCTTTAAGCATTGCCAGTTTTCATCCGTGAAAACCGTTTCCGCTGTGCCGTCTTCATAAACAATATCTATTGAAGCTATTACTGCAATTTCGTCTGCGGCAAGATAGTCTCTTTCTTCATTTTTTCTTTTGTGAAAGCGTCTGCCTTTGCCTACGCAGATATCTATTTCGTTAAATTCTTCAAGAAAAGATGTAATATTGTAACTCTGATACTGAAGTCTTGTTTCGTAACTTGTATAACCGGGAGCGAAAATAAATTTTCCCGCACGGTTTCCGTTTATGTATGCTTCATAAAAACCGAGTGCCGTAACATTAAGAAATGCTTTTTCGGGCTTTTTATCTAACCGGAAAACCTTGTGAAAAACGGGGCAAACCGTTTTAAAATCGTCTTTTTGTCTTATAAATTTTGCTTCTGTAATGCTGTTCATAAGTAAAACTCCTTTATTGACATTAAAACATATTTAGGTTAAACTATATGATATATTAAATTGTTTATAAAAACAAGTATCAGAGGGGTAAAAATGCAAAATCTTTCCGATATAAATACAATACGCAGGGTAATGGAAAAGCACGGCGTAACATTTAATAAAGGTCTCGGTCAAAATTTTCTTGTTGACCCCGATATCTGTCCGTCTATGGCAGATGAAGCCGAACTTGATAAAGATACCTGCGTAATAGAAATAGGTCCGGGTGTGGGTGTGCTTACAGCGGAACTTGCAAAAAGAGCCGGAAAAGTATTGAGTTTTGAACTTGATAAACGACTTTTGCCCGTTTTAGATGAAACTCTTTCGGAGTTTGATAATATCGAAATAATAAACCGGGATATACTAAAAGCGGATTTAAAGACAATAATAAAAGAAAAGTGTGACGGTAAAAAAGTCTGTGTTTGCGCAAATCTTCCGTATTACATTACTTCTCCCGTAATTATGATGCTTCTTGAAAGCCGTATTCCGCTTGAAAACATTACGGTTATGGTGCAAAAAGAAGCGGGTGAAAGAATTTGCGCCGAAGTCGGCAGCAGAACGGGCGGAGCCGTTACGGTTGCCGTAAACTACTTTTCGGAAGCAACCGAACTTTTTTATGTACCCCGTGAAGCGTTTCTGCCTCCTCCGAATGTGGACAGTTGTGTAATACAACTTAAAATAAGAAAAGAACCGCCCGTTAAAATACCGGACGAAAATTTCTTTTTCCGCATAGTAAAAGCCGCTTTTTCTCAAAGAAGAAAAACAGCCTTAAACTCCTTAAGTGCAGGACTTAATATACCGAAGCCGGTAATTGCCGAAGCACTTAAAAAAGCGGGTATTCCCGAAAATGCAAGAGCCGAAAACTTTACGACGGAAGACTTCGCAAAGCTTTCGGAATTATTAAAAAATTGATGTGGTGAGTATATGAAACTGTCACTTGTTATACCGTGTTATAATGAAGAAAATAATGTGATTTCATTTTATAATGAAACGGAAAAAGTGTTTTTCGGCAAAAACTTTTCGTATGAATATGTTTTTGTTAATGACGGCAGTAAGGACAGAACTCTTTTTAACCTTAAAAAACTTTTCAATGAAAACCGCTGTTCAAATATTAAAATAGTCGATTTTTCAAGGAATTTCGGCAAGGAAGCCGCAATTTATGCCGGTCTTGATAATTCGGAGGGCGAATATACCTGCACTATCGATGCCGACCTTCAGCAACGCCCCGAAGTTGTACTTGAGATGATGGATATACTTGAAAAAGACAATGAAACGGACTGTGTTACCGCTTATCAGGCAGAGAGGAAAGAAAGCAGTGCAGTTTCATCGGTAAAAAGTATTTTCTATAAACTCATAAATAAGATGAGCGATACAAAATTTGTAGACGGTGCAAGTGATTTCCGTCTTTTCAGAGAAAATGTTAAAGAAGCAGTACTCGGTATGCCGGAATATTACCGCTTTTCAAAAGGTCTTTTCTCCTGGGTGGGATTTAATACAAAATATATTCCGTATGAAGTACACGAAAGAAACGACGGCGTTTCAAAATGGTCATTAAAAAAACTTTTTAAATATGCGGTTGAGGGTATAGTTTCTTTCAGTACAACTCCTTTAAAACTCGCCACATATCTCGGTATTACTTCTTCGGCGCTCGCTTTTCTTTACGCCGTATTTGTGTTTTTTAAAAGAGTATTTTTCGGCGATGAAGTGCAGGGTTATGCAACCATAGTAATACTTATTCTTCTCTTCGGCGGAATACAGCTTATTTGTACGGGTATTATCGGTGAATATCTTGCAAGAGTTTTTGTACAGGGCAAAAACAGGCCGATTAACATAATAAGAAAAATTTATAAAAAAGATATCTCGTTTAAAGAAGATGAAAAATAATAAAATGGGTTTAATAAAAAAGTATAAAGAAATTATCCTTTATATTATTTTCGGTGTACTTACAACACTTGTAAGCTGGGGTTCTTATGCCGTATTTATTAACTTACTTAATACTTCTGTATTTTCGGCAAGTCTTTTAAGCTGGATTTGCGGTGTTGTTTTTGCATTTATTACAAATAAAATATTTGTTTTTGAATCAAAAGCACACGATTTTAAGACAATAATAAAAGAAGCGGTAAGTTTTACCGCTTCAAGAGGTATTACGGGTATAATAGAAGTTTTCGGCGTACCGCTTCTCGAAAAAACAGGGTACGACAATATATTTTTTAATATACTTACAAAATGGGGATTTACGCTTAAAGTGCTTTTCACTTCCGGGATTTACTCAAAAATAACACTTGCATTTATCGTAGTTATGCTCAATTATGTTTTTTCAAAACTTTTCGTTTTTAAAAAGAAAGATTAAATATCACAGGTGTAAACCGTTTTTCTTGTTTTCCCGTAAAACAAATCAAATTCTTTTTGAGAAAGCGGTTTCGGAAAACTTAAAATTTTGAGCGGAACGCTTTTGCCGCCGTGGTATGACGGTTGGGTATATTCATAATCATTCACAAAAAAACCGAGTTTTTTATAAAACTCTATACGCTTTTTTTGTATTTCCGTTTCCGGTGCTTCCGCTTCCAAAATTACGGGAAGATTATATTTTTTTATAAGTTCTTTTACACATTTTGAGCCTAAACCGCAAGAGCGTTTGTCAGAGTCTACGGCGAGATGCTCTAAAAACAGAAATTCCGGAAAAACCCATACCGCCGCAAAGCCCGAATACTCGTTTTTATTCACAATTTCAAAAATGTGGAAATTTTCGTTATTTAAACAATCTTTTTCGTCATTTTTATCCCGTATTTCTTCATACGGAAAAGCGTTCTTCATTTTTTCATAAACCGCAGTAAAGCGGTCTTTTTTTATTTCTTCCAAAACCATTTTATTATTCCCGTTAAATAAACAGTTGCCACTCTTTATTTTTATGATATAATTTTACCATAAAAATTTTTTAAGTCAATACAGAAAACAGAGGTATTTATATGAGTAAAAAGAGAAAGAAAAAATCACTCCCGTCAGCCGTAGCCGTTGTTGTTCTTCTTATAATCATTTCGTCTTTTTTTGCAAAGAATGACGAAAAACCGACAAAACCGGATACGGGAAAAGCGACATTTTACGAATATACACAAAACACGCAAAAAGATACGGCGGAAAAAGAAACAACCGAAAAAACGGTAAAAGTTACTCAAAAGGTTACTTCCGTCAGCACGGGCAGCAAAAAATACAAAATCAGTTTAAAAGATATACCCAAATTCAAAAATAAACCTTATGTTGTAATAAACGGTAACGAGCCGTATTTTAAAAAATCCGAAATTACAAAAAAGGATTTTGAATATTATTCACCGCTTGACAGCCTCGGCAGATGTTCTGCGGCAACCGCAAGTGTAGGCAAAAAACTTATGCCGACTGAAAAAAGAGGAGAAATAGGTTCCGTTAAGCCCTCAGGCTGGCAAACAGTCAAATACGATTGCGTTGACGGAAAATACCTTTATAACCGCTGTCATTTAATAGGATATCAACTTTCGGGCGAAAACGCCAACAGACAAAACCTTATTACGGGCACACGGTATATGAATGTGGAAGGTATGCTCCCGTTTGAAAATATGGTAGCCGACTATGTAAAGGAAACAAATAACCATGTTATGTACCGTGTTACACCCGTATTCAGCGGAAACGAACTTGTTGCAAGAGGAGTACAGATGGAGGCTTTTTCGGTTGAAGATAACGGCGACGGCGTATGTTTTAATGTTTTTTGCTATAATGCTCAACCCGGTGTTACCATTGATTACTCCACGGGAACAAGCGAAAAATCATGATGTTAACAAACATCTCTAAATGTGATATTTTAAAGGTATGCATTATATATGTTATTTTGCTTGAAACAATGGCTTTACGGTGAATTATGCGTTTAATATACCGTAAAGCCATTATATTTTTAAATTTTCATTGCAACATCATAAGCTCTCCAGATAACGGAGCGGAGGTTACCTATGCCGAGGCAATCGCCTACGAGGTAAACATTCTTTGCTTCCTGTGTAAGCGGATTCGGTCTGTAACCGATACAGCTTATTACGGAGTCGCAGTTGACATCGAACTTTTTGCCGTTTTTATCTTCACAAACGATAGCACCGTCTTTAACTTCTTTAAGTGCTGTTTCAAGGTAAACCGGAACTTTGTTAAGAGCAAACCATTCACGAAGATAAGAGGAGTTTGCAAGGCAAACGCCTTTCTGACTTACAAGGTCGTCTTTCATCTCTACGATAATCGGCTTTTTGCCTTTAAGAGCAAGTTCATAAGCGATTTCACAGCCTGTAAGACCGCCGCCTATAACCGCTACCGTTTCGCCTACTTCTTTTTCACCGTTTAAGAATTCACAACCCTCAACCGTCTTTTCAAAACCGGGAAGTTTGCCTGTAAGGTTAACGGGCTTTGAGCCTGTGGCGATAATTACGGGAGCATTTCCGAAAGCGGAAATATCTTTAACTTCGTCATTAAGTTTAACTTCTATACCGAGTTTTTTAACTTCTCTTCTGTACCAGTCAAGAAGTTCACGAAGTTTGCCTTTGTAACTTTCTGCGGAAGCGGGAATAAATGTACCGCCCAAAATACCGCTCTTTTCGTGGATAACCGGATTATGTCCTCTGAGTTTTAATACACGTGCAGCCTCCATACCGCCTACACCGCCGCCGACAATGTGAACGGTTTTGGGAGAAGTAGTTTTTTTGATGAAGTGCTTGTTCCACTGCATTGTTTCGGCGTTAACGGCACATCTTGCAAGATGAGTACTGTCGGAAAGCTCCTGGTCGTTCGGAACGCCTTTGTAGTGGCACATATTAAAGCAGCCGTTGTGGCAGAGAATACACGGACGGATATCGTCTTCTTTGCCGTTCATAAGTTTTGTAATCCATTCCTGGTCTGCAAGGAAAGGTCTTGCAAATCCCGCACCGTCAAGTTTACCCTCTTTAATGGAATCTGCGGCAACTCTCGGGTCAAGTCTGCCTGCGCAGACAACGGGCTTGTCCGTAAAGTTCTTTATATGTTCAACATCTTCGAGATTGCAGTTTTCGGGCATATATACCGGGGGATGAGCCCAATACCAGGCATCGTAAGTACCGTTGTCGCAGTTAAACATATCGTAACCTGCATCGGAAAGATATTTAATGGCTTTTTCGGATTCTTCCATATCTCTGCCGACTTCGACATAATCTTCACCCGGAAGAGCGCCCTGACGGCAACCTTTTGTTTTGGAAACAACGCTGTAACGGAGTGAAACGGGGAAATCCTTGCCGCAACGTGCTTTAATGGCTTTTACGATATCAACAGCAAAGCGGTAACGGTTTTCAAAAGAGCCGCCGTATTCATCTGTACGCTTGTTAACATATTTAAGAGTGAACTGGTCAAGAAGATAGCCCTCGTGAACGGCATGAACTTCAACGCCGTCTACACCTGCTTCTTTGAGTTTTCTTGCACTTTCCGCAAAAGCCTCAACAAAGCGGTCTATTTCTTTTTTTGTCATTTCTCTTGAGGGGAGTTTGTCTGACCAGCGATTTTCCGCCGGAGAAGCGGAAGCCGTGATTTTGTCAAGATTCATAATCGGTTTGCTTAAAACATTTACAACGGGTGTGTTGTAAAGTTTTTCCATAACACTGCTTACGGTAAACGAACGACCGAAACCTGCCGTCAACTGAACAAAAAGTTTTGCTCCGGTCTTGTGGAATTCGGGCATCCATTTTGCAAGGTCTTTATACATTTTGTTGTTTTTGTCAAGCCACTGACCCATAATCGGGTTGTAGACGGGCTGACAACCGGGAAGAACAAGGCCGCAGTTGTTTTTTGCAACTTCCATAATGAACTTTGCACCGGCTTTGTCAAAGTGGTTTACTTCCATCCAGCCGAAAAGATCGGTACCGCCCATACTTGTTAAAACAAAGCGGTTTTTTATTTCGCAGTTACCGATTTTCCACGGGGTAAACAGGGGTTGTAATTTTTCGTCCATAAGATAACCTCCGGTAAAATATTTATACGAATTCAGTATACCATAAATATTGCGAATGTAAAATGTTTTTTTGAAAAAATGTGAACAAAAAACACTTTACGTTGCCTTGCGGTTTAGGAAAGTGTCATTTTTTTATTCCTCTCAACCGGCAAACTCGGGTTATTTTACAGTTACGCAATATTGGGGATTTGACAATGTGTGAGTTTTGTGGTAAATTTAACAAAAAACTTTTGCGGTGATTATAATGAAAAAAACTTTATCAATTTTACTGGCTTTTATTATGCTTCTTTTGGCTGCGCCCGTAGGATGTTTGTTTAAAAATGCAGATTTTCTTTCTGTAAAAACGATTGCGGCAAATGAAAATGACCTTTCATTTGAACTTAATGAAAACGGTAACTCGTATTATGTTTCCGGTTGTTCTGCCGAAGCCGAGGGTGATATTTTAATACCGTCAACACATAACAACAAGCCGGTAACAGCCATAGAAAGTTATGCATTTTACGGTTGTGTCGGAATTACATCAATTGAAATATCTGACGGTATATTAAGTATAGGTGAGTGTGCCTTCTTATGTTGTGAAAGTCTTATATCAATAGCAATACCTGATAGTGTAGTGAATATAGGTGGCGTTGCTTTTTCTTTGTGCAACAACCTCAAAGAAATAAATGTTTCAAAATACAATAAAAATTTTTCTTCTATAGACGGAGTGCTTTTTAATTTTGATAAAACAGAACTGATTTGTTGTCCGGCAGGAAAAAGCGGAGCGTATAGTATACCCTATGGAGTGATTAAAATAGGGGATTATGCCTTTGCATACAGTGAAACTATTACATCGGTTGAAATACCGGAAAGCATAACGGAAATCGGTTATGGGGCTTTCGGTTGCTGTACCGGCATTACTTTCATTGAAATACCCGACAGTGTAATAAGTATAGGCGAGGATGCTTTTTGCGATTGTGAAAATCTTGAAATTTACTGCTCTCCTGACAGTTATGCACATCAATACGCAACAGAAAATAATATAAGTATTGCTCTGACGATTATTACAGAAACCGAAAATTCAATAATAGACTACGACGATAAACTTATATTTACAAAATTACAACTTATAACCGATATGGCGCAGGTTGTCACCGTTCCTCCGACATTGTCTGTAGAGCAAACGGGATTATACGAGACAGATAATATCAGATTATATTCGACAGGTTCTTTGTTCTGGATTTTTGAAAACGGTATAAATACGGAAGTTTATACACTTATAGTTGAGGGCGACCTTAACAGCGACAGTGTTTGTGATGTTTGTGATGCGGTTTTGGCAGAAGAAGCATTAAACGGTATTTATCCGTTAAACGAGGTACAGATATGCGCCGCAAACGGCTGTTACTCCGAGGAAGTCGATATTACATCTTATCAGAATGTAGTCAATGCGGCGCTTGCGTGATGCAATATAGATAAAAGATAACAGATAAGAGATAATAATTTCGGGGCTTCGCCGAATTATATATTACTTTATGAGTAACCGGCAGTTCATTCTCCGATATTCACTTTACTAATACGATTAAGTAAAATAAAAAACTGATTATATAAACAATTAAATATAATCGGCACGCATGTGCCCCGACATTATGCATTGTGTATTATGAATTGAAAAACCGATTTATCGTTCTTTAAAAGCAAAGAATAATAAATCGGTTTCTTTAATATCCATCCTCCACCGTGACAGTCGTCACGATGGAGGATGGATAAAAAGCCGACAAAAAATACAAACCGAAAATGAATACAAAATCTTATAGAATAAACAATCAGATATAATCGGCGAAGCCCCGAAACTATTATCTATTATCTGTTATGTATTATCTCTTATCTGAAAAATTGAATATAAGCGCACAAACTGCCGGTTATTCATAAAGTGATATAAAGGCACGTCACTTTTGCGGTGTTTCTATTGAAATTTTCTTCCGTAAAGGATATACTTAATTATACATCGGATAATACAGCGCATCCGAAATAAAATAAAAGAGTTGATATTATGGAATACCTCAGTTCGGCAGTATATAAAACTATGGCGATGATTATGTCGCTTCTTACTCTTTGCGGAAATATCACGCTCCCGTCAAATCTTACACCCATTGACAATCCTGAAAGTGAAACTGCTCTTGCCACCGTTATTGCGCTTGCGGATACTCAGGTTTGCAACTACAATCCCACCCGTGAGCCGTTTTTAATTGAAACTTCCCGTGATATAAAAAATTCATCTGTTCCCGTTGATGCACTGCTTATAGCCGGCGATGTTGCCGAAAACGGCTGTCAGTCGGAATATGACAGAGTTTATGACGATTTAAAAGACTGCGGTGCTTCTCAATACATTTTCTGCACCGGCAATCACGATATCCGTCTTCGTGAATTTGAGCAGTCACAGGAGCGCTTTTTCGCTCTTTTAAACAAACTCAACAACGGTGAGCACAATCAAAACAGCACATATTACAGCACCGATGTAAACGGTTTTAAGTTTATTGTAATCGGCAGTGACAAAACAAAATTTGAAGATGCATATATAAGTGAAAAGCAACTTGAATTTCTTAACAACGAATTAAAGGAAGCCACCAAAGACAACAAGCCTGCATTTGTACTTTGCCACTATCCGCTTAAAAACACCCACGGTCTTCCGGACACCTGGAGCAACTCTCTTTGGGAAAGCGGCAGTATAGGTAACCAGAATGACAAGGTTGCCGCCGTTTTAAACCGTTATGACAATGTATTTTTCATAACGGGACATCTGCATACGGGCTTCGGTCAGTACACCTACCAAAACCTCGGCAATGCGCACGGCATAAATTTACCGTCTTTGGGTATAAAAAACAAAGACGGCAACTGTAACGACCGGGGTATCGGTTATGTTATTCAGATTTTTAACAACAAGGTAATATTCCGTGCAAGAAATTTTGCAAAAGGCGAATATCTTGCCGATTACGATATGACTTTCGATTTTTAATTACGGGATAATCGGGAAATTTTTTCGTATTAAAATAAACAAAAGAATATTTTATCTTAAAATCTCTTCTACCGTTGAAACCGTACTGAAACTGCCCTTATTGTTTGATACTATTTCTCTCATTTTCTGAAGTTCAAAATAGTTTACATAACAAATTAAAGTAGTATTTTCGCCTGCAATGGCGCCTTTTGATTTAATTATTGTACAGGTCTTATTAAGTTCTTTCTTTATATCTTTAATAATATTATCGGGATTTGATGTTATAATCGTAATCTGTTTAATTGCTTCAAAATGGTCCGTAAAGCGGTCTATTATCGCCGTGGCTATAAAATATACCAAAAGACTCAACAATGCGGCATCTCTGTTTATCAATATAAATACGGCTATGTAAACAAAAGCGTTAAAAATAATCAGTACCAAAGTCATACTGTAGTTTCTTCCTGTTTTATCCGACAGTTTTGAAATAATTATATTTGCCAGAATCTCCGACCCGTCTATACATCCTCCTGCCCTGAGAATAAGCGTAAGACCTGCTCCGAGAATGGCTCCGCCGAAAGCAACAGCCAAAAAATGCTCTGTATTCAGTTCAAAAGGAATTCTTTCAAAACACGCTATTCCGACGGTATATGTCAATGCACCCGTAAAAGTTCTTACGGCAAAATCTTTTCCGACAAATATAAACGCCGCTATAAGAAACGGTAAAAATATCAGAAATACGCACAGCGACAAATCCGCACCGGTCAGTTTACTGATAATCATTGCTATACCGGCTGTCCCGTAGTCAATGGCATCATTCGGCAGTAAAATACATGCAACGGAAAAACTCGCCATAAGCGCCCCGACAATAATACTTAAATATGAAATCAGTTTTTTTGTTTTCATAAATCAAACTCCCGTTTTCGGTATTGTAATCTTCTTATACAGTTTACATTGTATCATATATTTTTTCAAGTAAATAGTATGAATTTAATGTAATTGACATTACACAGATTTAAAAGTATAATAATTACGGGAAAGGAGCGGATATTATGGTTCGTTCGATTTTGTCATTTATTCAGGCATTTTTATTTCTCGTTTCATCTTTTTCGGTTATTGATTCAAATTTTAAGGAGAAAACGGATATGGCAGCTGTAAAAATGAGTTCTGCAGCAGATTTCGGATTTGAGTGTGTTACCGCAGACAAAATGGTTATCTCGGATTCCGAAAAACAACTTTGCCGTGAATGGTATGAAAAAAACATTCTTACAGACGGCAGTGAAAAACCCGCATACAATTTTACCGCAGGCGGAAAATCATTAAGAAACAACCTTGATGATTGGGATATTTCCGTAGGTAAAGAAAGCAAATGCGGTGAAATACGCAAAGGCGGAAAAACAACTTATATTACCCTCAATCACAAAAAAAGCGGTCTTTCTGCAACTGTAGAAGCAACTATCTACGAGGATTTTGCGACCTGCGAATGGACTGTTTATATTGAAAATAATTCGGCTGAAAATTCTCCCGTTATAAAAGATTTTTATGCGGCAGATACTTCTTTTGATATAACAGACCCCGTACTTTATTTCAGTAAGGGCAGTTCACCGGATGCAAACGATTTTGAACTTTACAAATCGTTTGTAAACGATTTGCCTATGCGGTTTAATGCAAACGGCGGCAGAAGCGAGTCTTTCCTCCCGTATTTTAATTTCTGCGGAAGTAATTTCGGCGTTGTTACGGCAGTCGGCTGGACGGGACAGTGGTATTTTTCAACCGAACAGAACTCAGACGGAATAAAAATAAAAGCAAAACAGGAGGATTTTAAAGCATATCTCGAGCCGGATGAAACGGTTCGTTCACCTCTTGTATCGCTTTCGTTCTACGATTGCGGCAATCCGTTAAAGGGCTTTAACACATTAAGAAACCTGGAAACAAGTTGTGTTTGCCCCGACAGTATAAAACCTCTTAACGGCTATGTTATTGCAAATGAGTTTTCAAAACTTACTACAGATGATTTTTTAAATATGCTTGACAACATCAACCCCGTAACGCTTGAAAATACGGACTATTTTTGGATGGATGCCGGTTGGTACGAGTATAACGAAAGCTGGGCAGACGGTGTAGGCAACTGGATTCCCGATAAAAACCGCTTCCCCGACGGACTTAAACCTCTCGGTGACAAAATCGCATCTTTAGGCAAACGCTTTTTACTGTGGTACGAACCCGAAAGAGTTCGTGAAGGTACTTATCTTTACTACGAAGGGTTGTTACACAATACCTGGACAGTAGAAATAGGCGACAATATTTTATGGAATCTCGGTGACCCCGACGCATGCGAATTTTTAAGCAATTATATAAGTAAATCTCTTATAGAAAACGGCGTAACAATGTACCGCCAGGACTTCAATTTTACTCCGCTTGAATATTGGAAAAAAGCCGATAAAGAATTTTACGGCAAAAGAACGGGTATTTGCGAAAACCACTATGTAACAAATCTTTATAAATATCTTGACTGCCTTTGCGACAGCGTAGACGGACTTATTATTGATAACTGCGCATCGGGCGGAAAGCGTCTTGATATTGAAATGACACGCAGAAGTTTGCCGCTTTGGCGAAGTGACTACAACTGCGGTAATGCAGACGGAACCGTAAAAGAAGATGTACTCGAAGCAACTCAGGCTATGACATACGGGCTTTCCTGCTGGATTCCGTACAGCGGTACAAACAGATATTTCCACTCCGAATATGCTTCAAGGTCGGCAATTCTTACAAATCAGTCTGTATATGAACCCGACACGACAGAATATTATAAGTACTCACTTGTAAGCGAATATATGACAAAAAATTATTATCCGCTTACTTACGGCGGACTTAAACTAAACAAGTATCTTGCCATGCAGTTCGGAACGGAAACAGAGGGTGCGGCGCTTATTTACAAGCGAGAAGAAGTTAAAAAAGGTGTTTACACGCTCAAACTTAACGGACTTGAGCCGGATAAAATATATAAACTTTACAATATGGATTGTCCCGAAGCCGTTTACCGTTTAAGCGGTGAAAAACTTATGAGCGAAGGCTTTACTTTCGGTATTACCGAAACTCCGAAAGCCGTTGTAATGTTATACAGTCAACTATAAATTCAGAGGTAACATAATGAACATTAAAAAAAGTTTTACCGAACTTATAGGGAATACCCCTTTGCTTGAGCTTACAAACACAGAAAAAAAAGAAAAGCTTTACGCCACAGTCCTTGCAAAGCTCGAATACTTTAACCCGGCAGGCAGTGCCAAGGACAGAGTCGGTGCAAAGATGATTGAGGATGCCGAAAAAAGCGGTGTTTTAAAGCCAGGTGCGGTAATAATAGAGCCGACAAGCGGTAATACGGGAATAGGCATTGCCGCCGTTGCCGCAACAAAGGGATATAAGGTTATACTTACAATGCCTGAGACTATGAGCATTGAAAGAAGAAAGCTTTTAAAAGCATACGGTGCCGAAATCGTGCTTACAGACGGCAGTAAGGGTATGGCGGGTGCTATCGAAAAAGCAAAGGAAATTGCCGAAAATACAAAAAGCAGTTTTTTGCCCGGTCAGTTTGATAACCCGTCTAACACAGAAGCACATTACTGCACGACAGGTCCCGAAATATACAGAGATACAGACGGGAAAATTGACATTTTTGTTGCCGGTATAGGCACGGGCGGAACTATCACGGGCACTGCAAAATATCTTAAAGAGCAAAATCCGGATATTAAAATCGTGGGATTTGAGCCTGCCGGCTCGCCGTTTTTAACAAAAGGAAAAAGCGGAACTCACGGACTTCAGGGCATAGGTGCGGGATTTAAGCCGTCCATTCTCGATATGAGCCTTATTGACGAGGTCGTAACTGTGACAGATGAACAGGCTTTTGAGTCAAGCAGAAATCTTGCAAAAAATGAAGGGATTTTAACGGGAATAACCTCCGGCGGTGCCGCTTTTGTTGCACTCTCTCTTGCAAAAAAAGAGGAAAACAAAGGTAAGGTTATTGTTGCTCTTTTACCCGATACAGGAGAAAGATACCTTTCATCACCGCTTTTTGAATAAAAAATATTGACAAATAATATAATTAAAGTATAATGAATGTAGTTTCAGTGAAAAATGTTTCAGTGAAACTACATTCAGTTATTTTCGGAGGAAATTATGCAAAAATTCATCGGCAGAAAAAATGAACTTTCTTTGATTGAAGAAGCTCTTAAAAAAACATCTGCAAGCATTATGGTATACGGTAAAAGAAAAGTCGGCAAAACGACTTTAATAAAATATGCTCTCAAAAACAGCAAAATTCCCACCGTATATTATGAATGTTTAAAAGCCTCGGAAAAAGAAAATGTCAGCGGATTTGTTAACGAACTTGTTCGCAACAAGATTTTCCGGGTTTATATTCCGTTTGATTCTTTTGTTGATGTTTTTTCTTATATAAAAACATTAAACAAACCGATGAATATTGTAATTGATGAATATCCTTATCTTAAAGAATTTGAAAAACCGCAAATTGTCGATTCAAAATTTCAAAAAATAATTGATAATTATACAGAAAACATTCATCTCTTTATTTCAGGCTCACATATCGGAATAATGAAAGATATGCTTCAGGAAAAAAATGCATTGTACGGCAGATTTTCTTTGACGATACAGTTAAAAGAATTGAATTATAAAGAAGCGGCGGAATTTTATCCTCAAAAACCTGTGTATGAAAAAATCGGATTTTATTCCGTGTTTGGCGGTTCTCCGTTTGTAAACGGTTTTTTAGATTCCGACAAAGATTTAAAAACAAATATAATAAATACTGTTTTAAATGAAAACAGTGCCGTTTTTAATTATGCCGACAACCTTTTGATTTCCGATTTTTCCAAATCCTTAAATGCAGAAAGAATTATGTTTGCCGTTGCAAACGGTAAAAAGAAATATTCTGATATAGAAAATGCACTTAATATGAATAACAACGGTCTTCTTTCAAAGCATATATCTTCGCTTCTTGATATGGAAATACTGTCAAAGTCTTTTCCGATAAACAAATCTAATAATAACAAAAAGGTATATTATGAACTTTGTGACAACCTTTTAAGATTTTATTTTGCTTTTATATATAAAAACAAAAGTGCTCTTACAATGCTCGGTGCAGAGGCGTTTTATAAGGAGTATATCGAAAAGCCGTTAATTACATTTATTTCTTTTCGGTTTGAAGAAATTTGCAGAAGCTATTTTTCGTTACTTGCAAAAAACGGCAAATTACCCGGTGTAACAAACATAGGAGTATACAGTTACGATGACAGTACTACTCACACAAGCGGAGAATTTGATGTTGTTCTTCAAAGGAAGGATGTTTTTGATATTTATGAGGTAAAATATTATTCCGAACCGCTTTCGGATAAAGATGTTGAAGCGGAAGCTGATAAAATACGACGTGTTAAGGGCTTAACCCTCGGAAAAATCGGGTTTATTTCCGTAAACGGATTTGAAAGCACAAATAAAAATTATGTTTTTTTATCCGGAAAAGATTTATACTGAACAATTTATTGCAACAAAATAAACGGCGAATTACTCTTATAGATAAAAGGAGGCATTTTTATGAAAAAATTTTGCGTTACGGTTATTGTAATTATTATGGTTGTTTTATCTTTTTGCTCCTGCGGTAAAACCGAACAGCCCGAGCAGGCGAAGAACGACGGCAACAATATGGTGATAAACCCCATTTCGGAAATTACTCCTGCCGATATGGCACGGGAATTGGGGCTAAAAAAAATAGAATTTAACGGAATACAGGATACTGTGAAAATTGACGGCAATTATGTGATTTATCAGATTGACTGTGCTTTAGGCAGCAAAAAGATGAATTTAAGACTTGCAAAAGCGAGCACAGATGTACCGGGTGATATATCCGGCATATATTTAAACGGAAAACCCGATTCCGCCGTTTACGATTCCGCCGATATAATAAAACACCCGTCCGTTCAGGTTCAGAAGGACAGCACATATATAAAAGCATACGGCGATTGGAACGGGTATGTTTTCAGTGTTTCATCATTTGAAAAACTTACTCTTGACGAAATGCAAAAGCTGACGGTTGACTTATTGGCTGAGGTTATATGTACAGATAATATTCAGACGGAAAAACCGGCGGAAACCACTGCAGCGGACAATACATCATCCGAAACAGAGGAAAAAACGGAGGCTGTGAACGAAAGCCCCGTAAAAGCAGAACTCACAACAGCTCTTGCCGATACCATTAATATGTTTATTGTAAAAGAAACGGACGGAACAAAGCTTACATTATCACGTTATGAGGTGGGAAACGGCGAATTAAAGGAGGGTCTTTACACCTGTAATTATGGTAATTTGTACGGCTCATACGCTATGATATTTAATGTAGGTGATATAATAACCGTTCGCTATTATAACGAGAATAAGGAAACGTATCCCTATCAAATCGAAGTAGCTGAAATTAATCCCGCAGAGTGGAACTGATAAAAATGCCGTATTGTACAAAATTATATGCGAAAAGTTCAAAAAACTTGTTTGTCCAACTTGAACAAACAAGTTTTTTAGTGTATAATCATTAAAAAAGAGCAGAAGAGGTAAGCCGGAATGTTAATCTTTGATTGTGATTATAATATTGCAGAAGATATTGAATTTCTGATGGAGGCAGAACATATAAACAAGACAGAGTTTGCCGACAGAACAAAGATATCCCGAACTACATTACTTGAAATACTTAAAAGCGGTAAAGCCGGGAATGATGTGTATGAGAAAATATATGCTTATGCATATAATAAGAAATATCGTATCAATTCCGTAAAAGAAGAATTGATAAGACAAAAATATCAAACTGTTTTATTTCATGGATCGAAGGATGGGCTTTCAAATATTACAGTAAACGGTTCCAGAGATAATTGTGATTTCGGTAAAGGCTTCTATTTAGGAGAACTGTATCGCCAAGCTTTATCATTCATATGTGAAAAAGAGGGCTCTTCTGTTTATTCTTTCAGATATTCTCTTGACGGTTTAAAAGTAAAACAGTATGAATGTAATTTAGAGTGGATGCTTGCAATTTGTTATTACAGAGGAACCATTAAAGACTTTGAGAATAATGAAACTATAAGAAAAACAATATCCGAGGTTGAAAGTGCAGATATTGTAATAGCCCCGATAGCCGATAATAAGATGTTTTATATAATGGCTCAGTTTACAGACGGTGAGATAAATGCCGATGTCGCTTTGCATTCATTGTCTGCATCGAAATTGGGATTGCAGTATATTTTCAAGACAGATAATGCCATTGATAAATTGGTTCCGATTGAGAAATACTATATCAGCAATCCGGAACGCGAAGATTGCAAAAAAGCCTTAATTGAACGAGGTTTTGAAATTGACACCAAGTTAAAACTTGCAAAACGAGAATATAAAACAGGGCTATACATTGAGGAGATTTTAAAATGAGAAAATTTGATCATAATGGATTACTGTTGGCTGAATATCAGGGAAAATTGTTTGAAAAGTCAGAAGAAATGAATTGTTCCAGTCCGATTTTCATAAGAAGATTTCAACACTCAAATTTATTGAAAAGCTTAGACAATGATACATCCTTGTCATTTAATGTTAATGAAGGAATTCAAAGTATTACAGATCAGTTTGGAGATACTTCCTACGGAAAAGAAAAATATTCAAAAGCTTCATTGTTTTGGATAGGATATATGTACAGATATATTGCCTACACAAGAGAACAAACAACAAACTATATTATTCATTTATTTAATCATAAACAGATGAACGATGTATATTATACTTATCACACACAAGATCCGGAATGGTGTATTGAAAGTTTGCTTAACTTAAATAACATATCAGAAAATATTTTTGATAATAACAGCAGACTAAAGAGTATAATCAAGGAAAAAAGGAACTATTAACTTGTTTGTACAACTTGAACAAACAAGTTTCTTGTTGAATTTATTTTGAATATTTTCAGAATTTTTTCCTGATTGTAAGTAAAAAGCAAAAATTCAGTTAATAATAAAAACAACCGATTTATTATTCTTCATTTTAAAGAACAGTAAATCGGTTTTTTAATTCAAAATGCACAATGCATAATGCATAATTTCGGGGCACTGCGTGCCGATTATATTTAATTGCTTATACAATCAGTTTTTTGTTTTACTTAATCGTATTAGTAAAGTAAATATCGGAGAATACAGGCTAAAAACTAAATTCTAAAAACTAAAAACTTATTTAGCCAGGTCACCTACAAGGAGCATATACTCACCTATCTGTGCACCGAATTCGGGAGCACCGTCCATAATGAGTTTGCCGGACTTTGTAGACTCAAGCATATCGTCAATACTCATAAGAATACCGAGAGCACTGTCAAGATTGTTAAATCTTAAAGTGAAGAAAGGCATTGCACGTTTGTACTGACCTCTGCCGCTTCTTGTTTTACCTGCTTTAACACGAATGTAAGCACTGACTTCGGGTTCGCCGTCAACAGCGAAAGCATAAACACGGTCGGGGCTCTTAAGTGCCCAGTTATGAACGGATTCATAACCCTGTTTATTAAGCGTGCTGATACCTGCCGTAAGAAGGTAAAAATAGAGCTTAACAAGAAGTCTTTTTGTTTCTTCATCTTTAGGAGGCTGTGTAAGTCCCAAAAGGTTTGCCATTTTAAGAAGAGCAGCCATAAACACACCGAACTCATAAGCAAACTGAAGACCTTTCATTTTGGGAAGAGTTGCGGGAGTGATTTTGCCCTTGAAGAAGGCATTCATTGCGGCAACGCTCTTAAATTCAAGTTCTACAAATTTCTGCTTTTTAATACGGTGAGCAACTTTATCGGCGTGGACTATCCATTCGTCGCCGTTTACCATAAAGTGTGTTGCATACTTTCCGTCGGGGGCATCCTTATCAAGGCAACTTACCTGGTAAATGCAGTGAACATTTTTAAATTTACTGCTGAATGACGGAATATCTGCCACAATCGTTTTAAGAAGCGGCAATGCTCCGCACAAAAAGATTTTATTTACATAAAGTTCATCTTTTGTTGCCAAATCAATCATTCCTTTCTGAGGAATTCTTCTTAGAATTCATCGTCCCAGTTGTCGTCTTCCTCAAAGTCTTTGTTCATAACCTCACGAACAGCGGCAATAATACCGTTTGCATCTATACCAACTTCGGACATAATATCCTCATGAAGACCGATAGGAGCAAACTTGTCGGGATGACCGAGCATCTTGAATGCACAGGCTTTACCGGAATCTACAACAACCTCTGAAACGGCAGAGCCGAGACCGCCTATTGTCGAATGGTCTTCAACGGTGATAATTCTTCTTGTATCCATAACTGCTTTAAGGATAGCATCTTTGTCGATAGGTTTAATGGTGTGCATATTAAGAACACGAACCTTAAGACCGTCGGAATTCTCAAGGAATTCTGCCGCCTGCTTTGCCTGGAACACGCAAGAACCGCAAGCAATAACGGTAATATCGGTACCCTCGTGAATTTCAACTGCCTTGCCAACTTCAAAACCGTAGTCCATATTATCGTAAAGAACACGGTCAAATCCGCGGTTAATACGAATGTAATAAGGACCGAAGTTATCATAAGCGGCGTTTACTGCGTTTGCTGTTTCGCAACCGTCTGCCGGAACGATAACCGTAAGGTTGGGCATTGCTCTTGTAATGGCAAGGTCTGTAATGGCATGGTGAGTAGAACCTGCCTGACCGAATGATGTACCGGAATGTGTAGCAATGATTTTAACATTTGCTTTCTGATAGCAAACATCTGTATGAAGCTGGTCGCACGCTCTCATTGAAGTGAAAGCGGAAAAACCGGAAAGGAAAGGAATACAGCCTGCTTTTGCCATACCTGCGGCAACACCGTACATATCCTGCTCTGCAATACCTACATTTATAACTCTTTCGGGGCAAACCTTTAAAACATCACCGAGTTTTGTAGATTTTGCAAGGTCAGCCGTGATAGCTACAACCTTGGGGTCTTTCATAATTAAGTCAGCCAGAGCCTTACCGTAAATTTCAGCGGTAGCAACTTCTGTCTGGTCGATTGCATTATATACAAATCCGCCTGCCATAATTATTTAGCCTCCTTTTCAACACGAGCAACTCTTGCTTCGTAATCTTCTTTAATCTGATTCTGATATTTTTTATAAGTGGGCTCGTCAAGTGCCATATAGTGGCAGTGATAGTCGCCCTCAACATCTTTAATGCCGGCACCCTTCTTTGTATCCATAAGAATGCAGGTGGGAGCGCATTTTTCCTTGGAACGCTCAATAGCAACATCAATGGCATCGCAAAGTTCTTTGATGTTATTACCGTCAACACAGATTGTGTTAAAGCCGAAAGCTTCCATTTTGTCTTTAAGAGGCTCAAGTTTCATAACTTCCTCTGTAGGACCGTCTATCATGCAGTGATTACGGTCAATAAAGAGAATGCAGTTTGAAAGTTCATAATGATTCATTGTCATAAAGCCTTCCCAGTTGGAACCTTCGCCCAACTCGCCGTCGCCCGTAACAATGTATGTGAGGTAATTTTTACCGAGAATTCTTGCGGCAAGTGCCGTACCTGCGGCAATAGAAGCGCCGTGACCTAATGAACCGGTTGAAGCATCTACGCCTACAACCTTGTTTGAGTCAAGGTGCATACCCATTTTTGAGCCTGAAAGGTTAAATGTTTTAAGCATTTCAACATCGTTAAAACCTTTATCACAAAGAACCGGAGCATAAGCAATGGCTGCATGACCTTTTGAAAGGATAAATCTGTCACGGTCTTCCCACTGCGGATCATCAACCTTTATGTTGAGGTATTTGTGGTAAAGAACGGTAAGAAGATCCATAACCGAAAGGCCGCCGCCCAAGTGACCGGAACCTGCCCAGTTTGTTGTGTCAAGTGCAAGTTCTCTGAGTTCATACGCTTTTTTTTCAAGAGCAAGCCACTCTTGTTTTGAAAGTGCCATGATATTTCCTCCTTATTATAATTCGGGATGATTTTTCTTAACTGTCTTGAATGCGTCTTCCGCAATCTCGATTGTTTTCTTGATATCTTCGTGAGTGAGAGCCGCATTGATAAAATGGTTGTGGTGGGAAGCGAAGAATACGCCTCTGTTAACACATTCTGCGATCCACTCCTGATGAAGCATCATAGTATCATCATTTGCAATTCTTAAATAGAAAAGTGACGGTGCGCCGGAAACGGTAAGGTTAAAGCCGTGCTCCGCACCTGCTTTCTTAAGACCTTCCGTAAGTTCCGTTCCCAATTCCTTAAAGAGTTTCGGTATATCAAGTTTTTTCATTTTATTTATACAAGCGATACAAGCGGCAAAAGGAACTGCGCTCATCCAATAAGAGCCTGTGTATGAAAGCGAAGAAGCGGCGCTCTTTAAAAATTCCTTACCGCAGAAAGCGGACATATTATAGCCGTTTGCAAGAGCTTTGCAGAAGCATATAATATCTGCTTCAAATCCGAAGTAATGGTCTGAACCGGCAAGGTCAAGACGGAAGCCCGCACGAACATCGTCTACGATAAGAACAATGCCTTCTTCGGTGCAGAGTCTTCTTACATCCTGCCAGAATCCTTTAATCGGGAAAGAGTTATCGGCAAAGTTGCCGTGGTTATAGGGCTGTGCAATCAAAGCGGCGATTTCGCCCTTGTTTTCAGCAATAACCTTTTTAAGAGTATCTATATCGTCCCAGTTTACATAGATGTTGTTTGCAACATCTTCGGGAGTAACACCGGGATAGTCGATTTTCTGAACAAACGGAGAAACACCGTGATAGAAACCGTTAAAGAAAATGATTTTCTTTCTGTGAGTATGTGCACGGGCTGTAAGAATGGCGCCCTGTGTAGCATCGTTACCGTTTTTGGCAAAGAATGCCCAATCTGCTGTATTAACGGTATCTACAAGAAGTTCTGCGCACTCTACCATAATTTTGTTGGGAGAAGTTGTGCAGTTACCGAGTTTCATCTGCTTTAATGCGGCTTCGTCAACATCCGGATCATTATAACCGAGAACATTGGGACCGTATGCACACATATAGTCAATGTATTTGTTGCCGTCTACATCCCAGAAATATGTGCCCTGTGCCTTTTCTGAGAATTTCGGCCATCTGTTTACGGGGATAAACTGACCTTCTGCCGGACCCAAGTGACCGTAAACACCTGCCGGGATTACCTTTGCGGCTCTCTCGTACCATTCATCTGATTTTGTATTTTTATATAACGGAAATTTAGCCATTATTTTACCTCCTCCTTAACCGAGATATAATGCAACTCTGTCAAGTATGCGGTTGATGTTATCAAGCATATTGACCATACCGTGCATTTCGATTTTACCGGTACCGATGCAGGTAAGAGCATTAACCTTGCCGTCAAAAAGAGCACGGGCAATTTCGATAGATTCGAAAAGCATTGCCGAACGGTAAGTTTCGGGAACTCTTTTAAGAGTAACAAGGCGATGGTCTTTACAAACGATTTCAACGGCGGGGCCGTTTTTGATTCCGAGACAAACAGAGCCGTCGGGAATATAATGAGCGCTGAATTTACCTATTTCGTCATTATTGCCTATCTGTGCTATGGCAACACCTATTGTGCAAAGCATAAGCTTTGTACTTCTCTCAAAGAATACGGGATCTTTTAAATCCTCTTCTGTTGCTCTCATATATTTGGTAAGAATATCAGTAAGAGCTGTAAATTTCTTCAGAAGGAATTTAATATGAGTAAAGCCCTTTGAAGGAATCGGCGTTACCGTTCCGTCAATAAGACCGTTAAACTTTTCACAGGAAGAGAAAGGAAGTTTAACGTCACAAGCTGAGCAACCCTGTTCCATACGGCATCTGCCGTTTTTAAAATAAAGAGTTGCCGAAGGACCGCCCTTAACTTCAAAGCCTATTGAAATCGGCTTTTCGTCTTTAAGGAGATCCGAAGCCTCGGGAACAAGCTCGCAAAGGTTTTCGAGTGTACCGAGGATTGCATACATATTGATATATGCAAGTGTTTTTGAATCCATTAAGTTTTGCAAAACAATGCAGCCTCCTTCACAATGGAAAATTATACGAATATATGTTACCAAATTTTCTATGCAAAGTCAACTAATATCTGAATTTTTTTATTATTGGTTTGTTCAAAGGTGACAATTTTTTACAATCCTCATTTTTATGTTGTTAAAGTAAACAAATCAAAACTTTCTTTTTTGTGAAAAGATAACCAAATTTTAACCGTGTGTTTAAAGTGTCCGTATTTGCTTGACTTTTTTAAAGTCCGAAAGTATAATTATAGATGTAATAAAAGTGAATTTGTATTCACTATTTTGTACAGGAGGAATTTTTATGGACAACAGATATGCAATAACAGAGTATCATGACGCGGCTGCCGTTACAAAACAGCTTGATGAACTCATTAAAAAACCTATTTATTCGATTAAACCCGACGTTCTCAAAAAATATGAGACGGAATATTTTGACGAAAAATGCAAAAAGAGTAAAGAAATGATAGAGGAGGCAAAGCAGATTATCCCCGGCGGTGTTCAGCATAACCTTGCTTTTAACTATCCTTTCCCGCTTGTTTTCACAAAGGCAGACGGAATGAAACTTTACGATGTAGACGGCAACGAGTATTTTGACTTTTTGCAGGCAGGCGGTCCCACGGTTCTCGGCTCCAACCCCAAGGTTGTAAGAGATAAAGTTATAGACCTTCTTAACGAGTGCGGTCCCTCCATAGGACTTTTCCACGAGTTTGAATACAAACTTGCAAAAAAGATTTCCGACAGTATCGAAAGTGTTGATATGTTCCGTATGCTCGGCTCGGGAACAGAGGCTTGTATGGCTGCCGTTCGTGTTGCAAGACTTGCCACAAAGAACAAAAACATTGTTAAAATGGGCGGTGCTTACCACGGCTGGTCAGATCAGTTAGGCTACGGCATTCGTATCCCCGGCTCCAAATTCACACAGGCACACGGCGTTCCGCTTTACATTTTCAAGCACACTCAGGAATTTTTCCCGAACGACCTTGATTCACTTGAAAGAACTCTTAAACTCAATCAGTTCCGCGGTGGCACGGCTGCAGTTTTCATTGAGCCCGTAGGTCCGGAAAGCGGCACCCGTCCTCTTGATAAAGACTTTAACAAAGGCGTTGAAAGACTTTGCCGTAAATACGGCGCACTCCTTATCTTTGATGAGGTTGTTACGGGCTTCCGTATCGGCATGGCAGGTGCCCAAGGGTACTTCGGAGTATCTCCCGACCTTACAATCTTCGGTAAAGTTATTGCCGGCGGTTATCCGGGCGCAGGCGGCATAGGCGGTAAGAGAGAGTATATGAAATACCTCGGCGCAGGTCTTGACGGTAACCAGAAAATCCACAAGGCATTTATGGGCGGTACAATGGCTGCTACTCCCATTTCCTGTGTTGCAGGTTATTACACTCTCGAAGAAATCGAAAAACAGAATGCCTGCCAAAAAGCAGGTCAGATGGGCGACAGACTTACAAAAGGTCTTCAGGAACTTATCAAAAAATACAATCTTCCGTTTGTTGCATTCAACCAGGGCTCTATTTGCCATCTTGAAACGGTCGGCACAATGCACTTTGCCATAGATTGGACAAAACCGTGGCAGATTCCGCATATTCTTGATGAAACAAACATAAGAAAAGCGGAAATGACTCACATGGGCGCCGCATATATGGCAGAAGGTCTTGTTACTCTTGCAGGTTCAAGACTTTACACAAGCGCCGCATACACACCGGAACTTATCGACGAAGCACTTGCAAGATTTGAAAAAGTATTCCAAAATGTTGCAATGAAAGCATAATTCAATACAGACGGCGTACAAAAAGGAGAATGATTTATGGATATTCTCGAAGCAAAAGAACTTGTAATAAAAGCAGGTCACGAGCTTCTTGAAAGCGGACTTATAGCAAGAACATGGGGTAATGTAAGTTGCCGTATAGACGACAAACAATTTGTAATAACTCCGAGCGGAAAAGCTTATGAAACGCTTACTCCCGACGATATTGTTCTTGTAAATATCGAGGACCTTTCTTATGAGGGCGATGTTAAACCCTCGTCCGAAAAAGGTATTCACGCTTCCTGTTATCAGCTTCGCAGTGACTGTAATTTTGTTATTCATACACATCAGAAAAACGCTTCCGTCGTAAGCGCACTCGGTGTTGATATTAACTTTGTCGATGAAAAATATACGGAACTTGTAGGTAAAGATGTTCCGTGTGCTTCATACGGTCTTCCGGGTACGGGCAAATTAAGAAAAGGTGTTGTAAACGCTATTACCCGTTCTTCGTCAAAGGGAATTATCATGGCTCACCACGGTGCGGTTTGCCTCGGTGAAAGTTATGAAGATGCTTTTAATATTGCAAATGCACTTGAGGATATATGCGAAAACTTTATTGCCGAGCGTTGCTCCTCAATTTCCGGCAAAGCTATTGAAAATCTTTCCGGCGTAAAGGATTATATAGAAGCGGTATTTACTTCCGATGAAAAATATAAGCCGGCAAAGAAATTTGCGGTTTGCGACAGTGAGAGAGACGGCGCCGATTTTAAAATCGGTGAAAAAGACAAAGAACCCGCCGTTA
>JAZUHA010000229.1:0-5486 GCA_045641485.1 Acutalibacteraceae bacterium | reverse complement strand
TATTATTTCAGTGTGACTGTCAATATTTAGTGGGAATTTGGTGAAATGTAATGGCTGTTATTAAGTGTCCGTCAGGTCATTTCTATGATGATTCAAAATTCAATGAGTGTCCTCATTGCAAAAACGGTTTGAAAAAGAATGATTATTCGTCCGGTTTTACAATCAGAAAAGACACGGTAAATGAAGATGTAAGTGCCGGTAAAACCATTGCCAAAGAAGATTTTGCGGAAGAATCGCATAATTCCGACAGAACGGTTTCTTTTTTTGCCGTAGAAAGCAACGTAAACCCGGTTTGCGGTTGGCTTGTTTGCATTTCCGGTGAAAACAGGGGAAGGTCTTACGAGATTCATGTCGGTAAAAACTTCATCGGCAGGTCGATGTATTCGGATATTGCCGTTAATGACAAAAGTATCAGCCGAAACAATCATTTTTCGGTTATTTTCGATCCGAAATCTTTGAACTTTTTTATCACACCCGAGTCCTCAATGGTTTGGTTGAATTCTTCTCTGCTTGAAAAGTCGGGCAATTTGAGTGAAGATGATATTATAGAGGCAGGAGGAAGCAAATTCCGTTTTGTTCCTTTCTGTAAAGAAGGCAGGGATTGGAATGATTAAAAAAACAGTTTCTTTATTGTCGGTATTGTTCTTGTCCGTAACTTTATTTTCGGTAATTGCTTCGGCAACCGATGTGGTGTTAAGAGAGGCTGATATATACCTCCCGCAAGTTTCCGTTGCTTTAAAAGGAAATGCGGACGAAGAAGATATTGATTTTGTAAAACTCGGTTCCGAAAAATTAGGCAATATAAAAAAAGCGGAAAATCCGAAAAGGCTTACATATATTCTTATTGATATTTCCACTTCGGTTTCACAAAGTTATATCGACAGTTTAAAACCGAGTCTTATAGATTATGCGAAGCATTTTGATAAAGACGATGAAAAACTTGTTCTTGTCACATTCGGCGAAAAGACAACAACTCTCTTAAGCGGCGGTGAGTCCGATTCCGCAATAGAAAACGCATTTAATTCCGTTCAATGTAATGCGCAGAACACAACATTTTATCAAGCCCTTAATTATGTTTATAAACTTGCTCAGAAAGAGCATGAATATGATGTTAAGAATGCAGTTGTTGTTTCAGACGGTACCGATATTGATGTCGGCAACAGTTCACAGCAGGAAGTTATAGATAATTTTAAAGAACGCTCACTTCCCGTATATGCTTTTTGCCTTGATACCGCAGATAAATCAAGTTCCGACGGTTTCGGATATATTGCAAGAAATTCCGGCGGTGAACTCGTAACTTTTTCTTCATATAATGCGGAGAGCAGGTTTGACGAACTTAAGTCAATAATTGAAAATATTTCGGTTTTCACCATGAAATCCGAAAACAAAAAAACAGTAAGCAATGAAACGCTTACGCTTTCGGTAAACGGTGTAAAGACGGAGCAGGCTGTATCTGTAAGAGCGCAATCCGACGGCAAGGCACCGTATGTTAAGTCAGTTGGTTTTGATGTTGATACAAACAGTTTTTTAATTGAGTTCAGTGAAAATGTTGAAAATGCCGATAAGGCTTCCGCTTTTAAAATAAGTTCGGCTTCCGGCAGGGAACTAACGGTAAAAAGTGTAAAATATGATGATAATATTTCAACCGTTTGTATGAACGATACCGTTTACAGCGGAGAATATACTTTTAATTTTATTTCGGTTACCGATTCGTCAGATAATATGAATGAAGTTTCTCCCGATACAATAACTGAAACGGTAGTTGCAAAAGCCGTTATTTTCAAAATATTGATATTTGTATTACCCGTCCTCGGGGTAATAGCGCTTCTTTTGGCGGTATACCTTATTCTTAAAAATATTCAAAAGAAGAAAAATGTTAAAAGAATAAGAGATATTTTTGTTGAACAGATTGAAGAAGAACAGCATGAAATTGTTCATATTACCGAGAATAAAGGCACGTATATCAAATTATATGTTTCATGTTCAAACGGAACAAACCGTGAAATAGAATATAATGTTGTAAGCAGTGTGATTTTCGGTCGTTCCGATATGTGTGATATAAGAATTGATGATCCGCTTCTGTCAAGACAGCATTTTGCGATAGAAAAACTTGAAAACGGTCTTGCTTTAACCGATCTTAATTCCGTAAACGGAACATATCTTAACGGTGTAAGAATAGATTCCCGTACATTCTTACCGGACGGAAGCAGAATTTCCGCAGGTAATTCGATTATCAGAATTGTTATTGAGGGGTGATATCTTTGGTTTGTCCTAATTGCTTTTATGAAAGCAATGAATCTGATTTTTGTCCGAACTGTAATTATGACCTCAATAATATGACGAGTACATACGAAAAGGCATTGCCTCCGTTTACGATTTTAAACGGGCGCTTTCAGTTGGGGCGTGTGCTCGGTCACGGCGGATTCGGAATCGCTTATATAGCGTTGGATTTGCTTACGCAGAAAAAGGTTGCGGTAAAAGAATGTGTTCCTGATGTATATTCAAGGCGTGATGGTGAAATATTAGTGCCGTTGCCCGGCAAAGAAACCGAGTTTTCCGGGTGTATGGATTATTTTTTGAACGAGAGAAGAATACTCAGTGAACTCAGAAATAACCCGGGTGTGGTAAATTATCTGGACGGATTTTCCGCAAATAATACAGAGTATTTTGTAATGGAATATATAGAGGGGGCAACACTTAAATATCTAATAACAAAAAACGGCGGTGTAATACCTTTCGGTAACTGCATTTATGTTTTGCTTATTGTCGGTTCCGCACTTGTTGATATTCATCAAAAAGGGATAATCCACAGGGATATAAGCCCCGAAAATATTATGATAACAACCGACGGTTCCGTTAAAATTATCGATTTCGGTACTGCAAAGAAGTTAAACGGAAGTTTTTATGAAAACGGTGTGTTTTTAAAACCCGGTTTTGCTCCTCCTGAGCAATACAGCATCAGCGGAAATCAGGGACCGTGGACGGATGTTTATGCACTCGGTGCTACGCTCTACACGATATTATCGGGTCAACCGCTTATTGCATCTGATTTGATTGCCGATGAAAACAGCGATATAAAAATGAAATCGCTCTATGACTTGGAGTGCGGTTTGCCGTACAACCTTTCAAGAGTTGTTGAGCGAATGATGGAACTAAGTACAAGTGAAAGATATCAGTCTGTTTCCGATGTTTTTAATGATCTGGGTGAGTATATAGGTTATGCCGATGATTTGGCACCGGAACTTTTGAAAGTAGTAAGTATTTACAAAACTGCCGAAGCACGCAGAACGTTAAACGGAAGCAGTTTGTATTCCGGTGTACTGTATCCTTATGTCGTAATAAGCAAAACGGGACAGAAATTTAAGATTCCGGATTACGGCTTTATTTCTTTGGGTAAAGATCCGCAGTCGGTTGATATAGTTATCAGTGATTCGTCGATAAGCAGAAGACATTGCCTGATTGGTTATGACAGAGCAAAAAACAGATTTATCGTAATTGATGCATCAACAAACGGAACATTTTTCTCAAATAGTTCGCGTATGCTTTTAAATGCGGAGACTTATTTAAAACCGGACGAAACATTTTTTGTTTGTTCGGAAGTTTATGAAATTAAAGTTATATTGGAATAGGCGGTGAGGTTTATGGCTTTCGGCAGAAAAAATAAGAAAAAAGGCAATCCGGCTGAAGACGGGTTCAGTTATTTTGAGAACTTTTCGCAGAATAGGATTGAAGATACAAAAGAAAAAGTCAGTATTTCTGTTTCGCCTTATGCATCTTTCGGCAATACTCAAAGAATTTCGGATAATCCGATTGAAAATGTTCCGACAGTTCAAGGTGAGAGTTTGGTGGGGGTTTCTTCGATTATAGGCAGACGAAGCAGTCAGCAGGATGCTGTCTATGTGTCTTCCGAAGATGTTCCTGATTTATATAAAACGAAATGGTGCGGTGTTTTGTGTGACGGCATGGGCGGTATGAACGGCGGTGAAATCGCAAGCGGGATTTGCGTCAGAACCGTTTCCGAGTCTTTCGCTTCTCTTAAAACTAAAGAGGAAGCGGATGTTCCGGGATTTTACAGAGATGTTATTTCATCGGCTGATTACGAAGTTTCTTCTTTAACGGACGGCGACGGCAATCCGCTTGGTGCGGGAACGACTTTTACAAGTTGCATTATCCAGAACGGTTGTCTCTATTTTGCATCGGTCGGGGACAGTCATATATATGTTATCAGAGATAATGATATAAAACTCGTTGTTCGTGAGCATAATTACCACACGGAACTCCTTGAGATGGTAAAAAACGGTGAGATTACACTTGAGGAAGCCGAATCCGATAAAAGAAAAGAAGCGCTTACGAGTTTTATCGGTATCGGCGGCGTATCACTTATGGATGTAAGTGAGATACCCGTTCAGCTTATACCGGGCGATGTTGTTATGCTTTGTTCCGACGGTCTTTACAGAGTTCTTTCCGATCAGGAAATATTGGGTGTTGTACGGGAGTATGATATGAATATGAACGGAGCGGCAAAGGCTCTTACTGATTTTGCAATGATGAAAAATAATAAATTTCAAGACAACACTTCCGTTGTTTTGGCAAAATATAAAAAATAATTTTAGAAAAGAGGAATTATTATGGCATTAAAAATCACCAAATGTCAAAACGGGCACTTCTACGATTCGGAGAAATTTACTTCATGTCCGTTTTGCGACCAGAATGTTAAAAGCGATGTAGGTGTTACCGAGGGCGTAACTATGCCTCTCGAAAAATTAGATCCTACAATCAGCATTCAGGCTGCCGGCAATGCTACCGTAATTGAACAGACAAATTCAGCAGGCTATACTCCGAATCAAAAACCCGCCGAAGACTCACAGAAAACAGTCGGATTTTTTGATGTTAAACCCGGAACAAAAGCACCTGTCGTAGGTTGGCTTGTATGCACTTTCGGAAAGCATTACGGAGAGGATTTCAGACTTAAAGCAGGTAATAACTTTGTCGGCAGGGATTCTTCCATGGATGTTGTTTTCTCAAAGGATACATCTGTTTCAAGAACAAAGCATGTTATTATCGCTTTTGATCCCAAAAGCAAATCTACGATTTTAATTCCGGGTGATACTCACGAACTTTCCTATCTTAATAATGAAGTTCTTATTGAACCCAAGATTCTTAAAAAGTTCGATAAAATTCAAATCGGCACGTCGGAACTTATGTTTGTTCCGTTCTGCGGTGATGATTTTACATGGGAAGAAAATAAATAAAATTTTTAAATTATTCCGAAAGAGAGTGATAATATGGTTTCACGAGAGGAAATGAAATTAAAAGCAAAACAGCAGTTGGGTGCAAAACTTTTTGGCGGTATCTGGCTTTCAGCAGTGCTTGCATACTTTGTTTACAGCCTTATTTTCGGTTTTGCTTTTGGTACTGTTATCGGTATGTTGGTAGTCACAGGTCCTTTGGTATACGGTCTGTCTTAAGTCGGAGGGCCAAGCGGT
>JAZUHA010000228.1:0-4154 GCA_045641485.1 Acutalibacteraceae bacterium | reverse complement strand
AGAAAGGTTAAGGAAGATGAAAAAAACCGATTTTGTGAAAACTCAGAAAAAGCCGAATAAAACGGGCGGAAAAACGGTTCCGCTTTCACGTGATGAAATGCGGCTTTTAAAGAAAAAGAAAATGCGCAGAAAAAGAAAGATAAGAAAGATTATACTGTCGTTTCTTCTTCTTTTATGTGTGGCGGCTGTCGGTATGGTTCTTGCGTTTACCGTATTTTTCAAAATTTCTTCTGTAGAAATAAAAGGTAATAAAAAGTATCCCGAAAAAGCCGTGTTAAAATACTCCGGCATAAAAACGGGCGACAGCCTTTTGAGTGTTAATGAAGAAGTAGTAAAAAAGGCGTTTAAAGAAAAACTTCCGTATATAGACGGTGTTACGGTGGAAAAGAAACTGCCGTCAAAACTTATTCTCACCGTTACGGAAACAAACGAACTTGCGGCGTACCCTGCGGGAGGAAGATATATTCTTCTTGACGGTAACGGAAGAATACTTAACAATAAAGCAACTCTCTTAAAAGGAAATGTTGCACTTATAAAAGGCATTTCCGATATGTCGGGCGAAAACGGAGAAGTTTTTTCTTCAAAAAGCAAGAATAAAGATGTTTTGCTTGATTTACTTAAATGTATAAACGATTCGGGATTAAAAGGTATAACACAGATAGATATTACCAAAACTTCAGATATCGTTCTTAAGTACGATTCGAGAATAACCGTAAAACTCGGAAATTTCAATAACCTTGAAAAGAAAATAAAAAAGTGCAAGGCTGTTATCGAAAAGGAAAATGAAATAAATAAGTCGTCAAAGGGCGTTCTTGATTTGCGTTCCGATACTTATTCATATTTTAAGGCAAAGTAAATTATTCCTTTTTTTAACTTTTTTGATTAAATTTTCAAAAATAACTTGCTATTGTAAAAAAACTATGATAACATTATAGGGATTTATAAGTTAAATTTTTCGATGTTTAAATATACAGGAGGATTTGAAATGGCTTTTGAAATTGCTAACGAATTTGAAGATGTAACACAGATAAAAGTTATCGGTGTAGGCGGAGGCGGAGGAAACGCCATAAACCTTATGGTAAACTCCGGCGTTCAGGGTGTTGAATTTATCGCTATCAATACAGATAAGCAGGCACTCACGTTCTCCAAGGCAACTCATAAAATCCAGATTGGTGAAAAAGTTACAGGCGGCAGAGGTGCAGGCGCACGCCCCGAAATGGGTCTTAAAGCCGCAGAAGAAAGCAGAGATGCCATAATAGATGCTCTTAACGGTGCAAATATGGTATTTGTTACCGCAGGTATGGGCGGCGGAACAGGCACCGGTGCCGCACCCGCCATTGCTCAGATTGCAAAAGAAAGAGGAATTCTTACCGTAGGTATCGTTACAAAGCCTTTTGCTTTTGAGGGCGACAGAAGAATGAAACAGGCGGAGGCAGGTATAGCGGAACTCGCTCAGCATGTAGACAGCCTTATTGTTATTCCCAACGAAAGACTTAAACTTGTTTCCGATCAGAAGATTACTTTCGTAAACGCTTTCGAGGTTTCAAACGATGTTCTCCGTCAGGGCGTAAAGAGTATTTCCGAACTTATTAAAGTTCCCGGTCTTATCAACCTTGACTTTGCGGATGTTACCGCCATTATGAAAGATGCAGGTCATGCACATATGGGTGTAGGCCGTGCTTCCGGTAAAGAAAAGGCAGAGGCTGCCGCAAATGCCGCAATTTCAAGTCCGCTTCTTGAAACAACAATTCAGGGTGCAAAGGGCGTAATTATAAGCATTACATCTTCTCCCGATATTACTCTTGAAGATGTTGACAGTGCAGCAAGCATAATAAGCGCCGCAGCAGATAAAGATGCAAACATCATCTTCGGTGTTGCATTTGATGAAAAACTTGACGACGAAATCGTCGTAACCGTTATTGCAACGGGCTTCGGTACCGATATCAACGGTCTTGCAAATAAAGCGGGCTCGGTTTCCGCAGAGGATTCCGTTACATCTTCTTCACAAGACGATGATGAAATAGTTGATATACTTGACCTTTTCAAAGGCAGAAATTAACTTTAAATATTCAATAAACAATATGAAAAACGGGTATTTTTCCCGGGGGGGGGTACACTGTTATCCCCCTACCGATAAAATACCTGTTTTTTTGTTTATTTCGGTAAAAGGTAAAATACCGGGGTGTATTTTTGTGCTTTTTAACAAATATTTCAAAAGTTGTGAAAAAAATGTGAAGATTTTTTAAAATCTATTGCATTTTATAATACACGTGTTATAATCATAATTGTAAAAGCAGTTAGTGTTTTCAAATTTTATGTTTTTTTGTTTATTACGGATTGAGGGTTAAGTGCCGAAAGTCAAAAACCGAAAACCTATCTCAAATCTGAAAATCCGAAAACTGAGAACTAAGAACTAAAAACTAAAAACTAAAAACTAAAAACTAAGAAAGGGGTAATTGTTATGCAAAAAACAGTCAGAGTTTTTAATAAGACTCTCTCGTTTATATTGTGTCTTGTAATGATTTTCGGCATATCGGTACCTCTTTTCTCAATAAATGCTTTTGCGGCAGATGACGGAACCGATGCATTGCGTCTTGAAAAATCATATGACCCGAATACAGGACTTTTAACACTTCAGTCGTATGTTACAGGTGAAACGATTACAACCACCAGAATAGAGGTGGCTCCTACCGATATTGCACTTATTCTTGATGTTACCGAGTCAATGGATTGGGATTGTAATATCGCCACAAAAGCAGAACATCTTGCGGGCTTGTGCAAAGATTATGCGGGTGAATATAAATATCACTCAGGGATTTTCAGTAATAAAGATGTAAGGTGGAACAGTTCAAGCGGTGTATGGGAATATGAGAGCAAAAAAAATACCTGGACACCGATAACGGATTTTAAAAACAAATATGTTTATACTTCCCGCATTACCGCACTTAAAGCGGCGGCTACCGAGTTTGTAAGAAATGTTGCGGAAGAAAGCCCCGATTCAAGAATTGCCATTGTCACTTTCGGAAGTTTCAGCAGCAGAAAGTCAGAAGCGGAAGTTAAAAGTTCGTTTACTTTCTGTAATCAATCAGGTGTTCAAAGCCTTGTTTCAACACTTGCTTCCATTAAAGCGGATAAAGCCTCTACCGCTCAGTCAACCGGTATCGTTGCCGCAATGGATTTAATCAAGGCAACGGTTGAAAGTGATAAAACAGCCGGCATATCCGCTTTGAGGGGTAAGGATTTGGTATTGTTTACAGACGGTGAGCCGGTTGCCGAAGATTACGATGACGGTATTAAGGCGGCCTACAATGCTAAAAACAGCGCCGATATTCCGAATATAAAATTGTTTACAATAGGTTTGTTTGATTCCGATTCGGGAAATGATACAGATAATTATATGAATTATATGTCATCAAAATACCCGAAGGCAACGTCAATGAGTTCTCACGGTTCTGCAGTTGAAGGTAAGTTTTATTATCCGGTTACGGATTCCGACAGTATAAATAATGTCTTTGATAATATCTCAAAGGATATTCTTGTAGGTCGTCCGAAAATAGAAATACTTGATAAGGAAACAAGACTTCACGATGTTATTTCCGACAGTTTTATCTTCGATAATTCAGGTGACAATAAGGTTCATGTTTATACAAGCGACTATACCGGTGAAAATCAGTGGAAGACACCCGTTGAGATTTTTGAAAAAGACGGTATAAAAATCAGTTATGACCCTGCCACTTGTGCTGTTGATGTTACCGGCTTTGATTATTCCGAAAATTGGTGCGGAATAGGTGAAGACGGTAAGTACAGAGGTAAAAAAATTATTGTTACAATACCAATTAAGCCGAAAGACGGTGTTATCGGCGGTAACAATATAAACACAAACGGTCCGGGTTCGGGTATTATTCCCCCGGGTGAAAATGAGCCTCTCGGTGAGGATTTCCCCGTTCCGTATACAGATTTGCCCGAAAGTGTTCCTGTTAAAGCAGTGTTTGACGGCAGTTCATATCCTATTTCCGATGACTTTAAATTTGATGTTAAGGCAGAGGTAAACGGATTTATTACGGGATATGATGAGCCGGATGCCGATAACTACACAAAAGCTATTGTAGGTAATAAAGATTACAATTTTACTTTTGATAAAACAAATAAACAGT
>JAZUHA010000227.1:0-3662 GCA_045641485.1 Acutalibacteraceae bacterium | reverse complement strand
TGTATTGGGGCATTCCTTTAAAAGTTTATCAAGAACGGGGGTGTTTGCAAGAGTTACGGCATCGCCGAGACCTGTTTTTGAATAGCCCACGCCGTCCATAACAACGAGTAAAACTTTTTCTGACATATTTTTCATCCTTTTTCCAAAATTTTCGGGCAGGAAAATTCCCGCCCGAAAAATGAATTTTAATTATTTGCTTGCGGCTTTTACTATTATTGAAAAGTCTTCTGCTTTTAATGAAGCGCCACCGATAAGACCGCCGTCAACATCAACCTTGGAAAGAAGTTCTTCGGCATTTTTAGCGTTCATGGAGCCACCGTACTGAACGGTAACGGCTTGGGCACATTTTTCACAATAAAGTTCCGCTATAACCTCACGGATAGCGTGGTTTACTTCGTCTGCCTGGTCTGCCGTAGCGGTTTCGCCCGTGCCGATAGCCCAAACAGGCTCGTAAGCTATGATGATGTTTTTAAGTTCGTCTGCTTCTACACCGAGAAGTGCAACCTTTGTCTGCTTGCGAACAACTTCCATTGTAATACCTTTTTTGCGTTCGTCAAGAAGTTCGCCTACACAGATGATAACTTTAAGTCCGTTATCAAGAGCGGCTCTTGTTCTTTTATTTACGGTCTCGTCTGTTTCACCGAAATACTGTCTTCTTTCGGAGTGACCTACTATTACATATTCCGTGCCGATTTCTTTAAGCATTTTTGCGGAAACTTCACCGGTAAATGCACCTTTTTCCGCCCAGTGGCAGTTCTCGGCACCAATTTTAATATTTGAGCCTTTTGCTGCTTCCATAGCGGCAAAAAGGTCTATATAAGGAACACAAAGCACAACATCACAATCCGCATCTTTTACAAGAGGCTTCATATCATTTATAAGTGCTGTTGTCTCTTTGGGAGTGTTATTCATTTTCCAGTTACCTGCGATAACTGCTTTACGAACTGATTTTTTCATGTTTTTTCCTCTTTATTTCAAATTTAATAATTTTCGATTTTGAGGGCAGGTTGACTTTTCTTCCGACGAAGCAATATACAGATATTGCGAGAAAATCCAATATGCCGTCAAACCAACTGTCAAGCGAATAATTTCGTTATTTTGAGGGCAGGTTGGCTTTTCTTCCGACGAAGCAATATGAGGATATTGCGAGGAGGAAAAAAGTCAAGATGCCCCAAAAGAACGGAATTATTTATCGTTGACTGCTTCGATGCCGGGTAATGCCTTTCCCTCAAGGAACTCAAGAGAAGCACCGCCGCCTGTGGAAATGTGAGTCATTTTATCACCGAAGCCGAGAGTATTGACTGCCGCTGCGGAATCGCCGCCGCCTATTATTGTAACCGCATCTGTTTCTGCAAGTGCTTTTGCAACCGCTATTGTACCTTTTGCAAGAGTGGGATTTTCAAATACGCCCATAGGTCCGTTCCAAACAACGGTTTTTGCGGTTTTAACGGCTTCTGCATAAAGTTCTGCAGTTTTGGGACCGATATCTGCGCTCTCGCTGTCTGCGGGAATTTTATCCGCATCGCAAATTTCCACATCAATGGGAGCATCAATGGGATTCGGGAACTCTTTTATAAGTGTGCAGTCAATGGGAAGAAGAATTTTAACACCTTTTTCCTCTGCTTTTTTAAGCATATCTTTGCAGTAATCAATCTTTGATTCGTCAAGAAGTGATTTACCGACGCCGTAGCCCTTTGCGGCAAGGAATGTATAAGCCATACCGCCGCCTATAATAAGTGTATCTGCTTTATTAAGAAGGTTTTCTATTACATTAAGTTTATCGGAGACTTTTGCACCGCCGAGGATCGTAACGAAAGGTCTTTCGGGATTTTCTACGGCATTGCCGAGATATTTGAGTTCTTTGCCCATAAGGTAGCCTACTGCGGCTTCTTTAACAAATGAAGCAACGCCAACCGTTGAGCAGTGTGCACGGTGAGCAGCGCCGAAAGCATCATTTACATAAATATCGCAGAGAGAAGCAAGTTCCTTTGAGAAGTTTTCTTCGTTCTTTGTTTCTTCCTTACGGAAACGGGTGTTCTGAAGAAGAACCACATCGCCGTCTTTCATTTCGGCTACTGCTTTTTTTGCATTTTCGCCTACTACTTCGTCAGCTGCCGCAAAAACAACTTCTTTGCCGAGACGCTCCGAAAGTCTTTTTGCAACGGGAGCAAGAGATTCTTTCTCATTGTGTCCGTTTTTAACTTTGCCGAGGTGAGAGCAAAGAATAACCTTTGCGCCGTCATCAATCAATTTTTTGATTGTGGGAAGTGCGGCTGTAATGCGGTTTTCATCTGTAATAACACCGTCTTTAAGCGGAACATTGAAATCACAGCGAACAAGAACTTTTTTGCCTTTTGCGTTGATATCATCAACTGTTTTTTTGTTTAAAAGACTCATAATTTTGACTCCTTCTGATAAATTCCAAAATTTTACCGATACTATTTTATACCAACTCCGTACTTTTTTCAAGTGATTTTATTAAAAAGTTTTCAGTTTATACCTTCTTTCCACCGCACCTTACAAGAATGGTATCATCACCTATTACGATAATATCTTTCCAGGCAACCGTAATTTCCTCGCCCCTGCCGAAAAAGGCACATATCCCCTTACCGCAGAAAACGACTATACTCACAAGACAGCCCGTATAAGTATCTATTTCAACATCGGTAACATAACCGAGACGACAGCCGTTTTCGGCGTTTATTACATCTTTGGCACGCAAATCGGAAACCGAACAACACATATTATCACGTATAATTAAAACCATCTCGAAAGGGGTGGTTTTAATTATTTCTCCTTTCCAAAAGTTTGCTTATATTTGCACATTATCACCGCTAAATTCCGAATTCATTTTTTATAAGAGAGCATCTTTTTACAACATCGGTACCGTATTTCCGGCGGATAACATCCCGTGTTTGTTCAAGATTCTGCTCTTTTTCCCTCTTTAAATAATAATCAAGTTCAAAAAACGAAACCTGCTCATAATAAACTTCGCTGTTTTTTAAAAGATTCATCCCCGTAACCGATAACGCCCTTACGGGAACAAAACCCGTTGCCATATATTTTTTTACAAGATTAAATGATGCTTCTATTAAATCAAAGGCAAGATTTGTGGGAGACTTAAGCGTCTGCGATTTAAGCACTGTATTCATTTTTGTATCACGCACCGCCACCTGTATTGTACGGCACTCAAAACCGTGCTTGCGAAGCCGTGCCGAAACTTTATCGCAAAGAAACGAAATACAGGTGCGTATATCTGTAAAATCATATAAATCTCTTTTAAATGTCATACCGTTACCTATTGATTTGTATTCTTCACGGTAATCAAAACGGTTTACGGGAGAATAATCCATACCGTTTGCAAAGCCGTAAAGTTCCGCACCCTGTTTACCGAGAAAACTTTTTAAAAAGTAAATATCGTTTTCCGCCAGCTCACCTATTGTTTTTATACCGTTTTCCCGCAGTTTAAGCGCTGTTTTCTGACCTACTCCGAAAAAATCTTCTATCGGAAGCGGATAAAGAAGCGTTTTAAAATTCTCACGGGTAATAACGGTCGTGGCATCGGGTTTGCGGTAATCGCTTCCCATTTTTGCAAAAAGTTTATTAAAAGATACCCCTGCGGAAATCGTAACTCCCACTTCTTTTTTTATTCTTCCCCTGAG
>JAZUHA010000226.1:0-4825 GCA_045641485.1 Acutalibacteraceae bacterium | reverse complement strand
GTAACGGGGGAAATATGAATATCACCGAATGTTGTACAGTTATCATGGCTTATTGTAAATTCCGCACCGAGGAATTTTTCTTCCCGGTCTTTTGTAACTCGGTTAATATACGAAAGTTTGTATTCGTCATTTTCCGCTTCGCTTCTTTGAAAATCGAGTGTATTATTAAATGATGTAACTATTGCACTGCTTTTTCCGAAAGAAGTTATACCCGCATCACGGTCATCAAGAGGCGTGTCAATTACGGGTATTGGTTTTGTGAATGTTTCGCCCTCATCACCGCTGAAAGACAGACAAGCCTTACCGAAAGGGCAGATGTGAGCAAGTCTGTACCCGGAACAGGCAACCGCAATTCTGCCGTCTTTTAACCGTTCAACGCTCGGCCAGGCAAAATAGTTATGAATACTTGTTTCGTTTTGAATAATTATTTCGGGTTTTCCCACAAGATTGATTTTCATAATTTAACCACACTTTATAATAATTTTTTAATAACATTCGGAAAATCACGGTAATCATCAATAGTCAGAAAGTTAAAATCGGATTTATATACAGATTCGTCATTGCCGCCTAACCCGTAATCATCGCCGATATATACAACTTCGTTGTGCTTAAAACCGTTTTCTTTACAATATTCATCTAAAGCAAAATATTTGTTATACGGCTTCGGAGCCATGTCAAAAGAAGATGAACCGCCGACAAAAACACAGTAATCACTGAAAATTTCGCAAACTTCATTATAAATTGCCCGCCGTTTTTTTCTGTCCGGGTCAAATCTCAGTTTGTCTTCCTGCAATGCTTTTGTACCGAGTATCGGGAATGTTATACAGCCGGAAGGGTGGTATTCAACGTTTTCTCCTCTGTATTCGGTAAAACCGTATTTTTCTCTTAAATATGTAACTTTTTCTTCGGTTTTTTCTTTATCACAAGGCACGGAAATATCTTTTAATATATCAATCAGCTTTATTGTTCTATTATATTTGCCGTATTGCATACCGTAATTGCCGATAATATCAAGAGGAAATTCACCGAGTTGATTAAAAATTCTTTCAACCTGACCTGCGCCGACAATAAGAAGTTTGTATTTTTTTGCAAGTTTGGTTAAAGCTTCTTTATTAAAGTTTTCGAGCGGTGTTTTATGTTGCGTAAGAGTTCCGTCAAGATCCATTGCAACAACTTTGATTTTATTATACATTTAATTATCCTTTTCAGATTTATAATTTTATGATATTATACAATTATTTTTTCTTTTTGTCAAAAAACATTTTTCTCGTTAAGATACATAATATTTTTTATGCTATATTGCAGATTTAATAAGAATTTTTTTGATTTTTCTTGAAAAATGCAACGAAATGTGATAATATAATCAAGTTAAAGTATAATATTCGGAGGTTAAAGATTATGGTTTTTTCCGATATTTATTCAGGTCTCATTTCCGGCAATGAAAAACTTGCACTTGTCGGTCTCGGTTATGTCGGTATGCCGATTGCCGTTGAATTTGCAAAACATATAAAGGTTATAGGTTTTGATATTAACGAAAAAAGAGTTAATGAGTATAAAAACGGTATAGATGCTACAAAAGAAGTAGGGGAAGATATTAAAAATACCACCGTTGACTTTACTTGTGACCCGAAAAGACTCGGAGAATCGAAATTTATTATCGTTGCTGTTCCCACACCGGTTAAAGATGATAACACTCCCGACCTTCGTCCGGTAGAGGGGGCTTCAAAAACAGTCGGTCAGAACATTACTCCCGGTACCATAGTTGTTTTTGAATCTACCGTTTATCCCGGTGTTACAGAAGATATTTGCATTCCGATTATAGAAAAAGAATCCGGTCTTAAATGCGGCGTTGATTGGAAAATCGGCTATTCCCCCGAAAGAATCAATCCCGGTGATAAGGTTCATACACTTACAACTATCCGTAAAATAGTTTCCGGTATGGACGATGAATCCGCAACTGAAATTAAGAAAGTATATGACATTGTTATTAAAGCCGGCACATTCCCTGTTTCTACGATTAAAACTGCGGAAGCGGTAAAAGTTGTTGAAAACAGCCAAAGAGATATTAATATTGCATTTATGAATGAAATTGCCATGATGTGCGACAGAATGGGTATTGATACCGATGAAGTTGTTTCCGGTATGAACACAAAATGGAACTCTTTAGGCTTCAAACCCGGACTTGTAGGCGGTCATTGTATAGGTGTTGACCCGTTCTATCTTACTTCTGCTGCAGAAAAACTCGGATATCACAGCCAGATTGTCGCAAACGGCAGACAGGTTAATGACAGTATGGGCGGTTTTGTTGCAGATGCCGCAATTAAACAGATGATAGAAGCCGGTCTTGCCCCCAAGAAAGCAACTGTTGTTATACTCGGTATCACTTTTAAAGAAAATTGCCCGGATACGCGTAACAGCAAAGTAGTTGATATTATTTCAAGACTTAAAGAATACGAAATTGAGCCGATTGTAACAGATCCGTGGGCAGATAAAGATGTTGCAAAGCAGGAATACGGTGTGGATCTCGTTGAGTTTAAAGATATCCCGAGAGCAGATTGTGTTATTGTTGCCGTTGGTCATAATGAGTTCAAAGCACTTTCCATGATGCAGGTTAAAGAACTTTTCAAATACGGTGCTGATAATGAAAAAGTTCTTATTGATGTTAAGAGCATTTACCGAATGGATGAACTTAAGGCTTCCGGTATGAGATTCTGGAGATTATAATTCGTTTATGTCTTATAATTATGTTATTTTTGATTTAGACGGTACTATATTAAATACACTTGATGATCTATATGACAGTGTCAATTTTGCACTTTCCGCTTTTTCACTTCCGTTAAGAACAAAGCATGAAATCACCACTTTTGTCGGTAACGGTATAAAGAAACTTATTGAACGTTCTGTTCCCGAAAATACCGATAAAGCGCTTACCGAAAGTGTTTACTTTGAGTTTAACAAGTATTATAAACTTCACTCAAATGATAAAACAAAACCTTATGACGGAATTACCGAACTCATAAATTTATTAAGAAACAACGGCAAGAAAATTGCCGTTGTTTCAAATAAAGTGGATTATGCCGCTAAATCTTTGTGTTCTCTTCATTTCCCCGATGCTTTTGACTATGTTATCGGTCAACAGGAAAATATTCGTAAAAAGCCTTATCCCGATTCGGTTAATGCAGTAATTGAATATATGGGTGCAAATAAATCCGAAACTGTTTATATCGGTGACAGTGAAATAGATATTGCAACCGCTAAAAATGCCGATATTGATTGTATTTCGGTACTGTGGGGCTTCAGAACAAGATCAGAACTTATAAATTCCGGTGCATCTGTTTTGGCTTCTGATACAAAAGATCTTGAAAAACTTATTTTTAACTGAATTGATTACTTATTGCAGCCGCAATTCCCCGTGGGATTGTAGCTGTTTTGTTTATTACAGTTAATTTCATCTCTGTCCGGCGGGAAAAATTCATTTACGGGGAAACTTATGCGCTTAAATGTGTCACACGGGTCTTCTGCATCGCATGAGCATTCCTTAGTCGGTATGCAGAAGTCATAAGCGGGTATAAGCATCTGAACATCTCTTTCAAGCTGTACTATTGTAAATATACCGAGAGTGACTTTAACGGCTTTTTCACCTGAACAACAATTGAAACAGCCTTCAAAACAGTTGCTTATTCTTTCCGGTATATTACCGCAGTCCGAACCCAATGTGTTACAGCAGTCGCAAACTCTGCAAATTTGTGCATCAAGGCAAACAGGCTCAACACACTGAACTTTTCCCTTCGGATTTGAGTTTGCAAAAACATTATTATTTTCGTTTTCATCGCAGTTATATGTTGAAGAGAATATTTTAACATTACCTTCACTGCCGTAAAGAACACATTTTTTGCTGAAAGTTACAAGTCCTTCCAACATTTGAGCAGGTGAAGCGGGACCGATAATAGCATCAAGTGTAACTTTTACGAAAAATGTTAAATCAACAGAATAAAACCCTCTGTTAAACGGTACTTTATCAACATTTACAACACAGTTAAGTATTTGGGCATCTCTGCATTTTACTGCTGCACAGTTTTCGATAATCGATTGACCTCTGTCAGTTAAATATACTCTCAGGTCAGTTAAGCAATCTTTATCGGCACACGAATCATATACTCTGTTCGTGTCGATACATATTGCTTCTTTTATGCGGTGAAGATCAACACCGCAGGATTTGTTATCTGCCATAATAATTCCTCCGTCAATTATTAAAGTTTTCACTTCGGTATATATTATTCAGGCAGAAAATATTTGTGAATCTTTTTATTATAAAATTAAAAGATTTTGAGGTAAGTTGAACCTCAAAACCTAATAATTAAAAAAATTTACATTGAAACAGATAAAACCGTATCTGAATTTACAAATATATTTTGCATTTTTTCAAAAGAAAAACTGCTTTTTGAACGAAGATTAAATGAACAGATAACTGTTCCGTTCTTTTTTTCTAAACTTGAGCTTTCGATATTGCAACCGTTTTCGGCAAGTTTGTCTGTGATAAATTCAAGTGAACCGGGTACATCCTTAATCGTGATTTTTAATTCGTGAACTAAAGTGCTTTCAATCGGTAAAAACTTGTGAATAAGTATCTGAATCAGTAAAAGCAGTACAGTTGAAACTATTCCGGTAAAATACATACCGCCGCCGATTGCCATTCCTATACCCGATGTTGCCCATATTCCGGCTGCTGTGGTAAGTCCTTTTATAGTACCTTTAAATATAATCATACCGCTTCCGAGAAAACTGACACCTGTTACAATATTGGCGGCAATACGGGAAGCATCTG
>JAZUHA010000225.1:0-8043 GCA_045641485.1 Acutalibacteraceae bacterium | reverse complement strand
GGCTTCGCCGAATTATATCACATTGTGAATAACTGTTAGTTCACACTTTCATATTTTATTTTTCATTACAATTAAATAAATTTAAAAAACCGATTTATCGTTCTTTAAAAGCAAAGAATAATAAACCGGTTAATTTTTTTATAACATACTTAAGCAAAAAGTCAGCAATATCCTCAAAATGAACATATAATCTTATTTATATACATAAACGGTTATGAATCGGAACGGCTCTGCCGTTCCCCGAAACTCCACTCTTCACTCTCCACACTCCACACTTGCGAAGCCACACTCCACTCTGAAAAAGGTAAATATTGGAGAATGAAGTAACGGTTATTCATAAAGTAATATATAATCGGCACGCAGTGCCCCGAAATTATGCATTATGCATTGTGCATTTTGAATTAAAAAACCGATTTATCGTTCTGTAAAATCAGAATAATAAATCGGTTGATTTTTTATTAAATTCCATCTTCCGCAGAAACGCCGGGCGTTCGGCGGAAGCCGGACAAAAAACCGAAAATAAATATCAAACCCAAAATGAACACAGAACCTTATTGATATATATAATCAGTTATAATTCGGCACACAGTGCCCCGAAACTCCACACTAAAATATATTCGGAGCGAAGCGCCTGAAAAAATATGAAACTATAAACTTCAATCTTTCAGGCTGAAAACTAAATGCTAAACGCTAAAGGCTTAAAAAACTGTTACTGCGAGATAGTTGATGCCGAAGCGTTTGCCGCTGCATTTTTGATGTTGGTTGAAATTACAGATGATGTTCTGTCTGCAAAGAAATCAATAAATGTATCGTTCTTTACAAGTTTTTCATCTATATCGTCATAAGTTTTTTCAACAAGATCGGAATAATCTTTGGAAGCAATTTCATTACGAACATCGCTTGACCATTTCTGTTCGCCGCTGTTCTTAACAAAGTACATTACATGATAGCCGTAATCTGTTTTAACAATCTCGGTATCACCGGGTTTACGGGCTTTGTCAATGGACCAGTTAAGGAACTCGGGAACATAACTGCTTGAAGCGTTGATATCTTCATAAAGACCGCCTGTTTCTTTGGAGCCTTCATCTTCTGTAAGTTCTTTTGCAAGTGCCGTAAAACTGTCTTCTGTCTTTTCGCCGTCTTTCCACTTTTTAAGAGCATCTTCAGCTTTCTTTAAAGCGGATTTTTCATTCTTGGCGATAGTTTTATCATCAAGAGCATTGCCTTCTGCATCCTTTGTATCAGCCTTAAAGAGTATGTGACGAACACTTACGCCTGCATCTGATTTATCCGGAGCGGCAACTTTTGTGAGAAGAACTACATAGAATACGCTGTTGTCTTTATCTGCAATAACAGCCTTGTCGCCTGCAGTTCTCTTTGAATTGAAGAGCCAGTCTGCAAGTTTTGCGGAATTTGCAAGGTCTTTTTTGGTAAGGTCTTTTATAGCAGTTGCGGAAGCATCTTCATAATTTTCTTTCTGTGATTTCGGAGCAAAATCTCTTGAAAGATTTATGAATGAAGCCTCGTCTGTGAGTTGGCTTAAGAATTTATTTGCCTGTTTTTCGGCTTCCGCTTTTGTAAAGTCTGATGTTTCTTTGCCGTTTTCATCTGTTGTTTTTGCATAAGAGAACGGGAAAGCACGAGCGGAAACTTTGTCAAAACCGTCTCTGTTTTTGTTGTAATACTCTTTTACTTCTTTAGCGGAAAGAGAGTCTGCGGCATTCTCCTGGAACCAGGTGAAATACTGTGCTACAATGTAATCTCTCTTAACAAGTTCGGTGTAAGTTTTTTCGTTAAGACCTTCACCGCAAACCTTTGAAATGTAGTTGTTCAAAGAATAATCATTGTTTTTTGCATAAGTTTCAAGCTGAGTGATTGCATCGGTAAGTTCTTTTTCCAAATCTTCATTTGAATAAGTAAAACCTGCTTTTATTGTTTCATCGCTTGTGGCTTTTTTGTACATTGTCTGATAGAATACTGCGGAAGTTGCGGCAGAAGTCTTGAAGTAGTCTGCCCATGTTTTAACTCCTTCGGGAGCATCCTCTGCTGTATATTCCTGCTCTGCAGGGTCAACATTATAATCAAAGCCGGTATACATCTTGCCGTAGCCCTGACCGTACTGGTCATACTGTTGAGACATATTTGCAATTCTGTTGTAAAGAGACATATAGTAGTAGTTGTATTCGGCAACACTTACTTTAGCATCTTCAAATTTTGCGGCTTTAAGCATTTTCTGCGGAAGATAAAATACATCAAGAAGTACATTTGCGGCACCCCAGCCCACAAGAAGAACTGCGAGGATAATGCAAAGTGTTTTAACGATAATTCTTACTGCTTTGTCACGCTTCGGTGAGCTTTTTTTCTTTGCGGCTTTTGCAAGGCGCTCTTTACGCTGTTCACGGTAAATTTCGGCACTTGTTTTAATTTCTTTGTTAGCCATTAAAATTCATCCTTTTCTTTTTTGTTGTATGCTGCGTACATTCAGACTTCCATATTTTAATACAAAATAATAACTTTTACAAGTGTATTTTTGATTTTTTATATTCAAATCACGTAAATTAACAGAATATTCTTATTTTTTTGCCGAAACTTTTTAAAATAATTCGGATAATTAAGGTTTTCCCGTTTGACAGTACGCTTTGTCGGTGTTATTATTTATCTGTAATTTTTACAATACAGCGAAACGGATTATTTACGGTATGAAAAAGTTTTTTTCAAAAAAATTCATATTGCCTGTTGTTGCCGCAGTGATTTTTATTGCGGTTTTGTTGCAGTGTCTGTCATTTTTTACGCTTTCCCCTTTAAAATATGCGGAGAGCCGCCGGGAACAGGGTGTTCCGAAAATATTTGATGACGATTATTTCGCCTTGGAAGACGGAAACAGAAATATTCTGTATGCAGGTAAAAATTCCGGCAGAGTTTTTTTCAAAACACCGTTTTCCGCAAAGGAAATTCCGTCAACCGACGGTGAAGCGTTTGTTTCGGAACAAATGAGTACCGTCGTACTCTCTCTTGCCGATAAAAAGGGAAATGTATTTAAGCTTGATTCCGAAAACAACAGCGCTTCTTTCGGTGCATTCAGAATAGCGCAGGAAAACGAAGAAATAACCGTTTCTTACAATATGTACAAAGATGAAAAGTCCTTTCTCGAGGATAATATAAATAACGTGACAGCAACGGTTTCCGTGGTATTCGGTACTGAAAACGGGCGTTTTAAAGTCTCTGTTGATATTTCAAAAACGAAAATATCAAAGGAATATACGCTGACGGGAATTTCTCTTTTGCCCGGGCTTTTCAACGTAACTGCCGGTACAAATCTTAATAATCTGTATTATATACTTCCGGAAAACAGCGGATATATACTTGCACTCGGGGCACAGAACGGCAGTGAGAAAAAAACACTTTCTTTTGACGCTTACTGTAAAAAGAACGGCGAAAACAGAAAGGCGGTTTCTGTTCCGTATGCTTCTTTCGGCAACGGCGAAGTACTTGCAACCGTCGTACCGGGAAACGGAAGTGCGCTCTGTTCATTTGATTATACTTCGGAAAACGGTGCATTTTCTTTAGTACCGTCGTTTTCCGTTACCTCGTGCGGAAAAAATGTTTTCGGTATTAAAAAAGGTGCAAAGTATAACGGTGAAATTTCAGTTGATATATTGCTCTGTAAAGACGGTGTTAATGCCTATAACACAGCCGCAACGCAGGTAAGGTCTTTTTACCGTGAACGGGGATTTTTAAAAGACGGTATAAGTGAAGAAATTAAAGAACTTCCGTTTATTATTTCAACCGTCGGTTCCGTAAACGGAAAAAAGAATAAAACATTGACAAACTTTGAAGATGCAAGTGAAATGATAACACTTTTAAGTTCAAAGGGTGTGCGTTCCGTATTTTTCAGGTTTGCGGGTGCTTTAAAGCACGGTCTTTATCAGACTCAAACAGATGTAACAGAACTTAATACCGCACTCGGAAGTGAAGCGGATTTTAAAGAAATGCTTTCGGTATTTTCGGGGAAAAATTCAAAAGTGTTTTTGGAAAGTGAACTTCTGACTTCAAAAAATATCGGTACATTTATTGACGGAACACCGGCTTCAAACGATTTTTATGCAGGGAATATTAAAGATATAATTAAAGCGGAGTATAAAAACAGAGGTCTTTCAGACGAAAAAACTTTTAACGGAAATGTTTCTGCGCTCTTTACAACCGCTTCAAAATACGCCGGTCTCGGCGTAAGTCTGCACGATGTTGTGACGGCTTTTCCGTTTGAAAATAAAAAAGACCGAAATGCTTTGTGCGAAAATGCAAAAGAAAAACTTGCTTCTTTAAATGTCAATTCTCTTGTTATGATGTCTTCACCTGCAGTGTGCTATCTTAAAAATACAGATGTCATAAGTAATATTTTCACTTCGCAGTATTCATTTGAAAGCGGAGTGCAGGTTATACCCTTTACACAAATGGTGCTTCACGGTTCTGTCGTTTACGGCGGTGATTATATAAATTTCGGTGACGGTTGGTCAAATATCTTAAAGAGTATAGAGTACGGTGCTGTTCCGTCGTTTGTTTTTACTCATAATAAATGCGAAAATCTTTCATACGGTGAATATGCTTCGCTTACGGCGAAATACTATACAAAACTCAAAAATCTTAAGAGTGTTTTAAGCCTTCCCATGACAAGTCACGAGAAGATTTCAGACGGTGTATATAAGGTGACATACGGATACAGTAAACTTGTTTATATAAACTATACCGGCTCCGTTCAGACCGTGGAGGGCGTTGTGCTTTCACCGAATGATTTTCTGCTTGTATAAGATTTCGGTAACCGCCGGTTAAATCAAATGTGCGAAACTCGGTGGTTACTTAATTTTTTGTCATTTTTTTGTTATTATTTTAACAAAAAGGCTTTGCATTTGGTAATATTTGTGTTACAATAATTTCAAATAAAACTTGCGAAAGGGTTGTTTATTATGGATTTCAAAATGGAATTAACACCCGAACAGCTTGCCATACTTAACGGCGAAAAAGGCGAAACCATGGCAAAAGTCATGAAAACGCTTGTTATGTACGGTGAAGCGTTCGGCGCAACAAAAATGGTTCCCGTTACAAGTGAAATGGGTCATCTTGTTACAAGTTTCGGTCTCGGCGTTATGAAGCCGGTTTATGACCTTATGCAGAAACTTATTGATGAGGGCGCACTTTCTAAACAGAAGTTTTCTGTTGACCCCAGACCGCTTGATAAAAATGTGCCGTCTGATTTCCTCAAAAATTTTGTTTTCAATAAGTTTATGTATAATGCCCAGGATCCTTACGAGGGTCAGTTAAAAAAACTCGGTCTTGTTAAAAATAACGCATATACATGCGCCTGTTATCTTGATGAAGTCGGTAATACTCCGAAAAAAGGCGAGGTATTAAGCTGGGCGGAATCAAGTGCGGTTGTATTTGCAAACTCCGTTCTCGGTGCAAGATGTAACCGTAACTCCGGTATTATCGAACTTTTCGGTTCAATCGTAGGATTTGTTCCTTACTTCGGTCTTCTTACGGATGAGGGCAGAAAAGCAACCTGGGTAGTTGAAGTTAAAACAACAAAAAAACCCGAAGCACAGATTTTGGGTTCTGCCATCGGTATGAAGGTTATGGAAGATGTTCCGTTTGTTAAAGGTCTTGATAAATGGATCGGTACTTCCCTTACCGACGATGCAAAAGCATATCTTAAGGATTTCGGTGCCGCTACCGCCTCAAACGGTGCAGTAGGTCTTTATCATATAGAAAACCTTACTCCAGAAGCAGTAGAACAGGGTGAGGGTATTCTTGCAGACAATGTAAAGACTTATGTTATTGACGATGCCGAACTTAAAAGAGTTCAGGATAATTACCCCGTTATGTGGGCAGATAAAAATGCCGCCCCGAAACTTTGCTTTGTAGGTTGTCCGCATCTTACGCAGGCACAACTTGTTGAGTGGACAAATAATGTCAGCGAAGCACTTAAAAAGAACGGTCTTAAAAAAGTTTCCGTTCCCACGGTGTTTACCGCTCCGCCCGCAGTTATAGAGAAATTTGTTAAAACTGCCGATTACAAAAAACTTCAGGAAACGGGAGTTGTTCTCAGTTACATTTGTCCTCTTATGTATATGAACAATCCGCTTGCAAAGAAGATGGCTGTTATTACAAACTCAAATAAATTAAGAACATATACAACGGCTCGTTATTATAAGAGCGAAGAAATTCTTAATATAATCACAAAGGAGGCAAAATAATATGAAAACTTTTAAAGGCCGTCCGGTTGTTGCCGGCGAATGTGAGGCAGAAGCCCTTGTTTCTCACGGCGGTTTTAATACTCTTGCCTCTTTCCAGGGTGCACTTCAGTTTGGCGAACTTCCGATTATCGGAAACAAATACAAACAGACTGAGTGCGATGACCAGAATAATAAGGATCTTTTCCGTAAACCAATGCTCGGCAAGGCTCTTTGCCTTCCGCAGACAATAGGTTCCACCACGGGCGGTATGGTTCTTTATTGCGCAAATGCTTTAGGTAAAAGCCCCGCTTGTCTTCTTTTTGCAAATCATATAGATTCACTTGCAGCCGCAGGTGCCGTACTTGCAGAGGTTTGGGGCAGTTCTCCCATGCCCACTGTAGACTGTCTCGGTGATGAATTCCTTGAGGCTGTTAAAACAGGCGACAAGGTAAAGGTTTACAAAGACGGAACTGTAGAAGTTTACTGATATAAGGAGATTTTTAAATGTTGGTATTTTTAAAAACCGCAATTGCTTTTATTATGGCATTTTCTCAGATACTTTCACCTATCGTTGCTTCAATAGCCAGCGGCGGCAGAAGTACATATTACCGTGAGTGGAATGCCGAAATGCAGTTTTCCGATACTTGGGTAACCGAACTTCAAAAAGAACCCGGTGAAGATTTTGTTATTCTTAATATTACGGATGTTCAGCTTAAGGACAAAGAATCAAACGATGCCGAAGGCGAACTTGCCATGAAAACAATAGACAAACTCGTAAACGACACACAGCCTGACCTTATTACCGTAACCGGCGATAATGCCTGGGGTATGGTGGCATATATACAGCTTATTGAAAAACTTGATTCTTACGGTATTCCGTGGGCTCCCGTAATGGGCAATCACGACGGTGAAAATTTGTTCAATGAGTTCTGGGCAGGCGAAGAGTTTGTTGAGGCAGATAACTGTCTGTTTAAATTCGGTCCCGAAGGTATGGGTGACGGTAACTACATCATAAACATTATGCAGAATGGTCTTCCCGTACAGACTCTTTATATGCTTGATACACATTCCGGTGCAGAAGAGGGCGGTTATGACCACCTCTGGCAAAATCAGATTGACTGGTACAAGTGGGCTGTTAACGGCATAAAGGAAAAAGCCGGATATAATGTTCCGAGTATTGCATTTATGCACATTCCGTGCCGTGAGTATAAAGATGCCTGGAAAGCGGCACAGTACAATGAGTCGACAGGTGAGTACGATAACATACTCTATAAGTTTACTTCTTTCGGTGTAAATCACGAGGCTGTTTGCTGTCCGAATACAAATAACGGTTTCTTCCAAACTTGCCTTGATTTAGGCAGTACAAAGAATATCGTTTCCGGTCACGACCATGTAAACAGTTCTTCTATCCTTTATAAAGGTATTCGTCTTACTTACGGTCTTAAAACAGGTGCCGGTTGCTATTGGGAAAAAGAAATGAACGGCGGTACTACTCTTACCGTAAACTCTCTCGGTATGGTTACGACAGAGCATATTTATGTTGATCCCGCTTCGGTAGGATATACAAAGTAACATTTAGTAATTTAAAAGGTTTTACGGTGAAATTTTTACCGTAAAACCTTCTTATAAACAGGGGTTGTGTAAAATTATTACTCAGGATTTAATTTGTAAAGAATGGCAATTTTGCGGTATCCCGCAGTTCTGCGGCGGCAAAATGTCAAATGTGTTTGTCGATTGCGGAAAAGGTGTATTAAATGACGGTGTATGATTTATGCACACTATCTTTGAAGTCAGTGAAGATGATTTTAAAGAGTAT
>JAZUHA010000224.1:0-5347 GCA_045641485.1 Acutalibacteraceae bacterium | reverse complement strand
GACCGCTTGGCCTCCGACTTCTTCACCGCCGGGAAGCCAGTTGTCGGGAAGTTCCGTCTGTCTGCCTTCAATGAGTTTCTGACGGAAAATGCCGTATTCATAAAGAATGGAATAACCTCTTGCCGGATACCCCTGAGTTGCAAGAGCATCAAGATAGCAGGCGGCAAGTCTGCCGAGACCGCCGTTTCCGAGACCTGCATCGGGCTCGCATTCATAAAGATTGTCAAGTTTTATACCGTATTCCGAAAGAACGGAAGAAAACACTTTTGTAAGATTAAGGTTAAAAAGAGTGTTTTTCAAAGAACGCCCCATAAGGAATTCCATTGAAAGATAATATACTCTTTTTTTGCCTTCTTCGTCCGATTTTGCGGTGAGCTGACCTCTGCCCTCGCCCATCATATCACGAACAATCATGGCGATTGCTTTGTAAAACTGCTCATAAGTCGCATTTTCGGTGGAAACGCCGAAAAAGTGAAGAAGTTTATTTTCAAGCAACTCTTTTGCCTGGCGTTTAGTAAGCTTATAATTCATACAAAACCTCCAAAAAAATTATTAAAAGCGGGATAAATTACACCTGTTATTATACATTTTACACTAAAATTATAAGAAAATCAACAGTAACGAACATAAAGAAAGTGTTTTTTGAAAATTTATAAAAACTGTCAAAAAACACTCTGCATCGGATTGATATTTTATGTTGTTTATTATCAATTTTCGGTGTCCCCGTCACTTACAGAATTTTCTGCTTTTTGTATTTTCATATCTTTTTTTGCAGAAGTCACCGTGACAACAAGAAGCACCGCAAGTACTCCCGAAAAAATAAGCGAAGTAAACGATGTATCCTCCGCAACCTTCTCGGGCTGATTATAATAAACTTCTATATCAATTTTATCTCCCACCGAATAATCGGTACTGCCCGGCTCATCTGTATAAAAAATATCCTTATATGTTTTTCCGAGGCAGTGATAATCCACATATATTTTATAGTGCCACTCGTTTGAATGTTCATCCGAATCAACATATTCTTCGATATTTGTAACCGTGGCTTTTACGCTTACCTTTTTTTCGTTTTTATATTTTACGGCATTCGTAAATGAAAGAATAACGCCTATCAGGCAAACAACCGTTAAAAGTGCAAAAACCTTTGTATTTTTCCCGAATTTATCAAACAATGTTTTCATATTATATCGCTCCTATTTCGATTTTCTTTTTAAATTCTCAAGTATTTCCGTTATCTGCTTTTCGGAGTTTTTAACATCATCGTAAAACTCAAGCGAAGACTCCCTTACCACGCCGAAACGCAAAGACGAAAGTTGTATAAGATTATCCGATGTTACAACTCTTACTTTCTCATTTTTTCCTATTTCACTTACAAGTTTTTCTATATATGTATCTGCCGTTTCGTTTTCTTTCGTAAATACAACTTTAAGATTGTCGTAACCGTATTTTTCACCGCTGTTCGGGCTGACCTTGTAAGCATCAAAAACAACTACCGTTTCGCATTTTGTAAACGCCGCAAAATTTGAAAGAATACGCAGAAGATACGTTCTTGCATCATTGAGGCTGTATTTTGCAACCGATTTCAGTTCGTCCCAAGAAAAAATAACATTGTATCCGTCAACTATAATATATCTTTTTAAAGAAACATCTTTATAAAATGTTTCTTTTTCCGCTTTTTTTGCGGTATTATCACGGTAAAGAGTCTGGGTAAGTTTTTTCGGTCCGAACTCCTTTGTCATAATTTCTTCAAGTTCTTTATCGTCAATGGAAAAATTACGGCGGTTTAAAGCAGGCTCAAACGATACATCTTTCTTTAAAAGGCAACTTTCGAGGTGCATATAATTTTCAACTTCGTTCCAGTTAACCGTAAATCCGCTGCCGTGGGCGCAAAATACGGAATCGGGTGAATTTTCCGAATCAGCCTGCGGATTATAGTTTGTTTTTTCAATAACTTCTTTTTCGTTATGACATTCTTTATATCCGCAAAGAGTGAGCGAAAGTCTGCCGAGACCACCCGTATACGAACTTACTTCAGCCATATAACCGCTCATTTCGATTACCGGTACTTCACCCTCTATATACGAAAGTTCTCCGCTGTCTTCTGGACTTGAAACGGTGCCGCTTTTCATTCTTATATCATTTATTGCTCTGCCGAGCTGTTCACGCGGAACATACAGTCTGTATTTATAATAAGGCTCAAGTAAAACGCTTTCGGCTTTCATAAGTCCCTGCCTTACCGCACGGTAAGTTGCCTGACGGAAGTCACCGCCCTCGGTATGCTTTTGGTGCGCTCTGCCGGAAGCAAGTGTTATTTTTACATCTGTTAAAGGCGAGCCCGTAAGCACACCCGAATGCTGTTTTTCCTTTAAATGAGTGAGTATAAGTCTTTGGTAGTTGCCGTCAAGTAAATCTTCACGGCACTTTGTATTAAAAGAAACTCCTTTTCCTCTTTCGTTCGGCTCTATAATAAGATGCACTTCGGCATAGTGGCGCAAAGGCTCATAGTGACCTACGCCCTCTACCGTGCTTTTAACCGTTTCTTTATACATTACTCTGCCGTTATCTATGTTGACGGAAACACCGAAACGCTCGTGAATAATGCTTTTTATAATTTCCGTCTGCACTTCACCCATAAGCCCCACGCTTATTTCTTTTAAAGCGGAATTCCACGAGAAAGCAAGTTGCGGGTCTTCTTCCTCAAGTAATTTAAGTTTCGGAAAAAATGCTCTGACATCCGTTTCCTCCGGCAGAACAACACGGTAATTAAAGCACGGCTCCGTCAGAAACTCCCTGCCGTGTTCTTCAAATCCGAGCCCCGTACCCACACTTGTAAATTCAAGCCCCGAAACTGTGCAGACACTGCCCGCTTCCGCCTTTTCAAGTGAAATGCTTTTTTCACCGAACTCGGTTTTAATTGCACTGACTTTGCTTTCGTTATCGCCGTATTTTACGGTATCACGGACTTTAAGTTCACCGCCCGTAACTTTGATATGAGTAAGTTTATTGCCGTTTTTATCGTGAGTAATTTTAAAAACTTTTGCACCGAATTCTTTTGGATATATTCTTTCGGGTGTAAGTGAATAAAGAAGTTCTTTAAATTCATCTATACCCGTCATTTTTAAGCCCGAACCGAAAACACACGGGAACAGTTTACGGGAAGAAAACAGTTTCACGATATCTTCTTTATCGGTTTTACCGCTTTCAAGATATTTATTCAAAACATTTTCGTCACAAAGTGAAATTTCTTCACTTAAATTTTCGTTACCGGTAAAAGAAATGCAGTTTTCGTGAAGTTCCTTTTTCAGTTCGGCTGTAATTTCTTCATAATCTTTTCTTCCGTAATCTGTTTTTGTAACAAAAAGAATAACGGGAACACCGTAATATTCTAACATTTTCCAAAGCGTTCTTGTATGCGACTGAACACATTCCGTACCGCTGATAACAAGCACGGCGGTATCTATTACCTGCATTATTCTTTCCGTTTCGGCAGAAAAATCCACATGACCGGGCGTATCAAGAAGCGTAACTGCCATATCATTTATTTTAAAATCCGCCTGCCCCGCAAATATGGTTATGCCTCGCTTTTTTTCAAGTTCGTGTGTATCAAGAAGTGTATTTTTATCGTCTACTCTGCCTGCGTTTCTTATTACGCCGGATTTATATAAAAGCGCTTCGGAAAAAGTTGTTTTTCCCGCATCGACATGGGCAAAAATGCCTATAACACTTCTTTTCATAAATTACCTCACAAAACAAGCATACGGCAACAAAACAAAAAGTTTCTGCCGTATGCTCCATTATAACAGATATTTTAAAAATAAACAATTGTTTTAATAACCAAATCTGCCGATATTTTCGCCCGTACCGATATTATATGAGAGAATTTCATTGCCGTTTTTATTGAGGTTATAAAGAATATCTCCCGTATATGTTACCCTGCTGCAACTGTCGTTACCGTTTTCGGTATTCGGCTTAAACATATATTTATTAACGGGTTCAAGCGTTTTGTTTTCCGTGTTTATTCTTAAAGCGAGCGAGCCGTAAGAAGTATTGTTTTTATAATCTCCGTTCGGAATATAAGAATCCTTAACATCTTCAAACGGAATAAATGCCGTATTGTTTTTCTTATCATAGCAAAATGCTTTATGGTCGTAAAACGCCTCGCTGTAAATATATTCGTATTCATAAGAGCCGTCCGAACGGGAAATATCAACTCCGGGCATCTCATATTTTGCACATTCTTTCGGTGAAGACGGCTGACTTACATCATAAAGAGATACTTTAAGTCCTCTGCCTGCACCTTCTTCGGTGCCGTCTACACCCACACCCAAAAGAAGAGTATCGGATATCGGATGGAGATAATCGGAAAATCCGGGCATTTTCAGTTCGCCTTTTATAACGGGCGATGACGGATTACTTAAATCAACAACAAAAAGAGGATCCGTCTGCTCGAATGTTACAACATATCCCGTTTTACCGGTAAAACGAACTGATTTTATGGTTTCGCCCTTTGCTATGCCGGAAAGAAAGCCTATTTGTTTTAAGTCGCCGTCAAGCACGGTAATGTAGTTTTCAAGGTTTTCTCCCCAAAAACCAACGGTTGTTGCAATACGAAGATTGCCGTCGTATTCGTCTATGCTGAACTGATTGAGAGCATTTCCTATAACTTTACCCTTTGTTTTATACACAATGTCTCCGTTTGTAATATCAAATTTTATAATCTGTGTATAAGAAAGGTCATCTTTGTTAACTCCGAAAATTTCAATAAGTTTTTCGGGATTTTCATAAAGCCCGTTTGTAACATAAAGCGTATTTTCCGTGCAGTAAACATCTTTTCCGCCGCCTAAAACCGCCTTTACCTTATATGTGTCACTCATATTTTTTGTATCGCAAACGGAAGCTAAAAGATATTCGGAATTACTCACTTTATCCATTATGCAGATATCATTTTCGCTTATTTTTTCGGCAGACTTTCCTGATACGGAGGTTTTCGGAATGCAGGCATCCTCTATATCTATCTTTTGATTGAAAACATTAACATAATAGTCGGAAACAACTATAAGCCCGGTTCCCGTCATACGGGAGGAAATATATGCTCCGTCCTGCATAATGCTGTCTTTTTTAACAGGGTTACTTCTGTCTTTTATATCAAAACTTACGGCAAGAGTAACCGACTTTGAAGACATACCGTAATAGCCGTAATATACTGTGCGCTCTATATCATCACCGCCGTAAGATTCTTCACCGCCGTAATACACATTACCGGTTAAAAGCACGGTCAGAATATCGTCTTTTACGAAAAATTCGTTTACATACATATAAGTCGGATCGTAGCCATGTCGTTCTGTGA
>JAZUHA010000223.1:0-2252 GCA_045641485.1 Acutalibacteraceae bacterium | reverse complement strand
GCCCTTGACATGCCTATATATTTATGCTATATATTAGTTAAGGGATGAAAGCCGAAATACGGATTTCATCCCACGAAAAAACTTAAATTATATTATCATTTTGGAGCCGAATTTGAGGTTTACACAAAATCAGGGATATTCGCGGCAAATTTTTCACTTTGTTTTTTGAACAACTTAAACAAGATAGTATTGCTGTTTCCGTCACCCTTGACTGTTACTGCGATAAAATGCTTATCACAAACACACCGACGGCGAGAAACTCAAAAATATGAGATTATTCTTTCCGTCTGTTAAACCAATTATAGCATTTTATCTTGCAACCGTCAAGGGCAAGCCGCTTTGCGGTGACTACTTTCTGCTTTATTGCAACTGCTTTTCCTCCGGCTCAAAATCTAAAAATATGAAAGTATATTTTCAGAGCCTTTAAGCCAATTCCTAAATGTTTTTCTGGATTCTGTTATTGAGCAATCTTCAAACGGCATTGCAGTATGTTTACCCTCGTAACCCTTGCCGTCTTTTTTGGGAGCCTTTGCTGCACTGAGCAACGGCTTTAACGCATTTTCTCTTAAATGTTCGGGCATTTCGAATGTAGTCAGATTTTCTATCGTTTCCGAAAGAGTATTGCTTATCTTTTGACAAATCAATTTGCATAATTTCAAGCCGCCCTGCGGACTCCAGCTTGCACTTCTGTGCTTCATTCGTTTTGCTACTGCAAGAAACATGTTATGCTCACTGTTTCCCATTCCCTTGTAAACAAGTCCTTCCTGGAGTTTTGGAAGATCCAATCCTCTTTTTTGATATGGAATCAAGCCTTCTTGATTGGATTTTAAGTAACCTATCAGACTTCGTACTTTTTCCTCTGCATTTTCTGTTTCAACACTGTTTGCAACCGCATCAAGATACTCAAACATTTCATTAATTTTGCTTTCTCTCAGCATTCTTGTTACTTGTTTTAAATAATCTCCTCCAATATCACTGCTCCGAATAGCTTTTTGTATATGAAACGGATCAAGTTGAAAATGAACCTCATCATTGTACTCGTGAAGCTTTTTTATCCAATTTCCTCCGTCCGAATTAAATATTCTCATATTTATCTCATCAAGATTATACTTTGATGCTAATACTGCTTCTTTTCGTTTGTTAAACTTTGTGCCGTTTGCAATGTCACATACAACAGTTTTGCCCTCAAGTTCAAAACGCTTTGGTGCAGTTTCTTTCCAACCCTCATGAGCTATTGCTACTTTAAGTTCAAATGATTTGTTTCCCTTATGTCTATACCGCTTCTGCTCTCTTACAAAAACGCCGTCTGCTTCTTCAAACAATATTCCAATTTCTTTTTCACCTTGAAGCTGATGTTTCTCGTTTAACTCAATATATCTGTCTTCTTTTCTTTCAATTTGTGAACCAAGCTTTTGAACAACATCCCACACCCCTTGATGACTGATTGTTTGTCCTGTAAGAGAAGATATATTTTTCGCAGTTTCCGCATATGATGTTTCACAAATATTATCAGCTATACGCTCCACAAGATTTGCCGATACAAAACCGATATTTTCAAATCCGACATATTCATCGAGTAAATACACAAACTTTTTTTCACATTCATTATCCATCACTTGATAAACCGCTCTTGAATATTCAACTTCTCCCATCAGAGTTTTTATACAGGTTTTTCGATGACCTTTGTGCCTGAAAAGCTCTTTATCACGGCTTTTCATAAGCTCCCCATCAAGTTCTTGCAACCAGTTTTTAAAAGCCTCTGCTGCAAGTTTGCAAGCGTAATTGTAAAATTTTTTCTCTAAACTCTTGATATTTTCCTTGTTTTCAGTTAAAATATTCATATCGTACAAACTCCTTTTTGTGTATCAGTCAATACTATCTTAAATGAGTTTGTTCGATTTGGGAAGTGGTTTTTGCCATTTCCCTTATTTTTTTGCCAATTAATATTTTACACTATGAGGGTGATTTTACTTGGTTTTGGGTTTTCTACATTTTCACCAATTTTGCAAGCTTTAATTTAGTTAAAGTTACTTTTCTTGATAAAAAACGATAGCTTTTAAGATTTTAAATTTAACCTACTTTAATTCTGATACCAAATAGGTAAAATTACTTGACGGATTTTGGGGCTACAAGCTCGAACGCCATACAGTTACAGCGTTTTTTGCCATAAAAAGAACTTCACATTTACATCAATGCTCTCATTGAAAATGTTGAAGCCTTTTATAAAAGTGTATCACATCATTGAAAAAACT
>JAZUHA010000222.1:0-4587 GCA_045641485.1 Acutalibacteraceae bacterium | reverse complement strand
ATTAATATGGCAGAAAAACCTACCGCAGTACCAACCTCTAATATCTTCTTAGGCTTATTCATCGTAAGTAAAAGCTTTAAAAAGCTCTGCATTTCTTTGCGAATAATCGGAACAAAGGAATCCAGAGCTTCTCTTTCGATGATATCTAAGATTTCGGTATTGCCACGATCTAATGAGTTGATATATGTAACCAATCTCTCATCAACTATCAATGTCTTAACCTCTATTCTTGTATGTCAGATGTATTAACTTCCTCTGATGGCATCGTTTCATTCAAATTAGTTGCTTCTTCTGTTTCTGTATCCACAGCATCTTTATCCTCTGAAGGACACATTTCTATCATCATTTCTTTTGGAAGCATGGAAGTATTTAACGTATATACACCCGGTTGAATCTTATTGTCGTATGCAGATAGCTTATATTGCAAATAGAATAACTTACCATCTCTTACCAATCCTTTTTCTTCTAAAAGAATTTGTAAATCTTCTTCGTGTTCAAAAGAAAGAGGGATATTTTGTTCCCAAAGTTTTTTCAAATCCTCCTTAAAATCTTTAAGAGTATTTTGCACAAATTTCTTAACACTTTCATCTGCACCCTTATAAGAACATCTTTCACCTAAAAAGGCAAAATTTCTCAAAGCCGATACAAAACCGTCATAATCATTTTCGGTACAAAATTCAAGAAACCGTTCAACCTGTTTAACATATTCTTCATAGAATACAAAATATTTTTCGCTGAATCCGCCGTCATTTTTCATCATCTTAACGGCTTTTTTCATATTGGCAAGGTGATGTGAAAAAGTAAGTTCACAATCGGAAAGAACTGCACAAACCCACGGCGTGTCATATATATCGCTCTCGTAATAATCTGTAACTGTTTTAAGCCACAGTAACGGATTGGGATAAGACATTGAAAATCTGTGAAGCGAAAGAATCACATCGGAAAGTTTACTGTCGTCACGCTCGGTAAGAAACATCTTATTGACTTTTTCAAATTCTTCCGAACCGTTTTCATACTGTTCTTCAATCACTTCTTTTACTGTTTCACTGAGAAGCGCTTTTTCTTCACCGTCACTCAACATATCATAATCAAAAGAAATATCCGCAAGATTAAAATTTTCTTTCACGATTTTAGCGCAGAATGAATCTATTGTACAGATATCGGCGGTGGGAAGAAGCCGAAGTTGTTCTTTTAAATATGCACTTTTTGTTTCTTTGATTTCATTTACGAGCGCTTCGGAAATTCTTGTACGCATTTCTTTCGCGGCGGCTTTTGTAAAGGTTACAACAAGGATTTCGTTTACCGAACATTTATTATTTTCATCGCAAAGTATATTTTTAACACGCTCCGTAAGTACCGATGTTTTACCGGAACCAGCTGCGGCAGTTACCAAAATCTGCTGTCCTCTTGCATCAATTGCATTTTGCTGTTTGGGAGTCCAACCCATCTTTTTCACCTTCTTCCAAAAGTTTTAAAGTATCCGAAAACGAAAGAGAATGTTTCTTTTTATATTTGTCGCCGTCTTCATATCCGCAGACAAATCTGTAATCACAGTATTTGCAAGGGAGGTTTTCGCCGTCTTTTCCGACGGGTAATACGGGAATATACCCTTTATGAAGCGATTCTCCCATATCTTTTATTTTTGTGTCAACAGTATCGGAAATATGAGAAAAATCTTTCAGCGAATAAGCATTGCCGGCACAGTTATTATTTTTATCATATTTTATCGGCAGATACCCGTTTGTTTTATCGGCACCGCAGGCGTTATATACAACGGGACTTGACAAAGCCATACCCGAAAGTTTACCGCTTTTAATTTTTGTTGCTGTTATCTCATCTTCATCGGGTGACCGCTTTTTAATATATCCGTCATACCCAATTCTTGACGGCAAATACAAAACTGCGGCAGGTAAAGTTTCGCCGTAATACTCTTTGCCGTTTTTTGTTAGAGCAGTTAAATACAGCACCATCTGAACATTAAGTCCGTCAAGTAAATCAGAAAGATTAAATTCTTTTTTACCGCTTTTATAATCAATTACACGCAGATATCTGATACCGTCTTTTTCAAACATATCAACACGGTCAACAGAGCCGGTAATTTTAACACTGCCGTCTTTAATCGGAACTTCGTATGCCGGAATATGTTCACCGCCGATTTTAAGTTCAAAATCAACCGGCTTGAAATCACAATTTTTAAATTCCGCTTTTAACCTTGCAAAAACGGTTAAGACAACATCGGTAAGGCGGTTAAAAAGGAACAAAAATCTTTTTGTTTTATTTTCAAAACCGCCCATTTTTTCCGTTAAATATTTTAATAAAACTTCCGATATTTCTTTTTTCAGTTCGTCATCGCTTAAATCAGAAAAACCGGCTTTATCGTGATTACGAAGTATTTCTTCAAGTATATAGTGGATTACCGTACCGCCCAAAGCGGAATCAAGGTCCGCTTCTTTAAAAGTGTTGAGATTAAGACCGTATCGGCAGAAATATCTGAAACCGCACTTATGAAAATCTTCTATTTTACTTGCGGAAATATAAATATTTTCTCCGAACAGTTCTTTTGAAGTATCGCTGTTTTTAAATGCGCAGTCATCTTTTGATACCGCTCTTTCAAGTGCTTCGGTTTTGCCGGAATACAAAGTATTACCGGAGAAAAATTCGGAAAGTGTTGATTTTTCCTCCGAATCACCTTTATAAAGCGAAGCAAGAGCGGAAAAAGCGGAATCTTCGCTTTCTATTCTGTCTGTAAGAGAAAGTTCGGAAGTAAATACCTCTTTAACGTCAGGTAAAAGTTTTTTTACCGTTCCTATCAGTTCCGACGGGTAAGAACTTACACCGTTTGTACTGTTTCTGTATGAAAAATAAAGTTTTTCGGAAGGCGAAGTAACAGAACAGTAAACTATAAATTTCTCTTCGGATGCAACCACCTCAAACGGCGGGCGAAGTTCAATACCGCACGAAAACAAAATACGTCTGTCACTATCTGTAAGTATTCCCGTTCCGACACTTACAAGCGGAAATTCATCCTGATTTACGCCGACAAGGAATGCAACTTTAATTCCGCTTGTTCGTATTCTGTCTGCACTTCCTACGGAAACTTCGTCTATACCGTACGGAATTTCCCCGATTTCAAGTGATGAAGCAAGAAGTGAAAAAATCTCCGTCCAGCGTGCAAAAGTAATATTTCTTTCACCGCAGATGTTTGTGCAGTCATCAAGGCATTTTATAAAGCAATCCCATGAGCGTTCTTTTCTGTCCGCTTCTTTTTCAAAACCCTCTTGCGTTAAAGAAGTAAACATATTGAATAATTTTTTGCGGACTTCCTGCTTTTCGCAAAAATCGAAAACAAGTTCGGAAATTTCCGTTGCATTTTTATCTTTAAGATTTTCTCTTAAAGAAATAACGGGCAAAACAGCTTTCTTTCTTAAGCCCTCTATATACAAAAGGTCGTTTTTTGATTTTTCATTAAATTCATTTCCGAAGCCTTCGGGGTTAAAGATAAAAGCATTCTGCCAGTCTTTTGCGCCGAGTTTCCACATAAGAGCATATTTTTCGAGTATCGAAGACTCACGATATGTAAGCGATGACAAACCCGATTTTAAAAATCTCATTATATTCTCGGTAGTAAAACCGTTATTTATACAGTCAAACAGCGAAAAAAGATGAACAAACAGCGTTTCTGACGAAAGCGGAATTTTACTGTCATCAAAAACGGGTATATCGTATCTTTTAAGCGTTTCGGTAATTTCCGCTTTATAAGTACCCGCCGTTCTTTCAATGACGGCGATATCACGGCAACGGTATTTTCCGCTTCTTAAAAGTTTTTTTATTTCACACGCCACTGTTTTACATTCGTCTTCCGTATCGGCGCAGGAAAAGATACAAACAGAGCCGTCCGAACTTTCTTTATTCAGTTCACTGTCTGTATAAATATTTTGCTCTAAAAAAGAAATATCATCGGGAAAACGGTTATCGTTGTTAAGTTTTACTTCGAGTTTTACCGGAACACCGAGTTCATTTGCAACAGAAACAAGACTTTTTTCACATTCGTTTACAAATTCAAAAGGTGTTTCAGTTGATTTAACACCGTCTGTACAAAATGAAGCATACACATTTTCGCAATCACAAAAAGCAGACGACAAAACATCAAGTTCCGGTTTTGAAAATGAACGGAACGAATCAACAAAAACGGTTTTACCCTTAAAATATCCGTTCTCACGTGAGAACTTTGAAAAGACCGACAGAGCATCATTATCATCAAAATAGCCGGTAGCGACAAGTGCATCATAAGTGTTGCTTATCAGCGAAAGTTCCTCTAATTTTTTACAGAGCAGTTTATTATCTGTATCCGATGATTTTTCGAGGATTTCAGCAGTGCTTGAGCCGGAAAGTTTTACTTCTTTATTAAAATCAATCAGTGAAGAAAGTGCATTCGGCGATTTAAACTTTTTAAAAATATCAAGCCTGTCTTCAAGTTCATTAAGAGCAATACTCATATATACAAGTCTTGCGCCGTCATCTATAAGCGGAGCAGATATAAGATTATTTTCATTTAAAACAGTTAAAGCAAGTCTTGAAAATCCCGTA
>JAZUHA010000221.1:0-5964 GCA_045641485.1 Acutalibacteraceae bacterium | reverse complement strand
CGTTCTCAGTTTGTCGAAATATGTCTATAAAAACAAAGACGGGAAAGCGGTCAAAGCACCGAACGGGATTTATTTATCCGCAAGAAAAAAGATATTGAAATTACATTATTCAGAAGCCTTATTTGGTTGTAAAAAATTAGTTATAATAATTTCAGGGCATTTGATTTTTAATAAAAAAATTTGATTTTTACGGTTTTTTTACACTTTGTTGCTTATAATGTAAATCATGCGGGATTGTACGCTATTTTTATGCTCAAAGGAAGGGTAAAATGAAAAAGTTTCTATGTCTCTGTGCCGTAATACTTATTGCATTTTCATTACTAATCGGTGTGTCGGCAAAAGAAGAAAGCAAAACATTTAAAATAGATAACGAAGCACAGCTGGTATCATTTTTGAACGGCGAATTTTCCGGACAGTATGATACCTTCATACTGTGCAGGGATATTATTCTTACCGAAAAAACCGGAAAATGTGAGTTTTCGGGCTTACTTGACGGTAAAGGTTTTTCCATTATACTCGAAAACGGCAGTACAGGACTGTTTTCAAAAACAAACAAAGGGTCGCTGATACGTAATCTTTCATTAAGCGGCAATACCGGTAAAGGTGAAGGAAGGATAAACGGCATTTGTGAAGAAAACAACGGTACTGTCGAAAACTGCATCATTACCACTTCTTTTTTCGGCACTTCGAAACTGAACGGTATTTGTTCTGTCAACAATGGCGAGATCATAAACTGTGCAAATTTAGGTGAACCGAAATTTGCTGAAAGCGGAGCTGTCGTGTGGCATCCCGCAGCATCGGTCAACAACGGCAAAATCGAACGGTTTTACTATATAAAAGATTATGTTGAAACATTTGAAAATGACGGCACGGCTCTTGATATCGAACAGTGCAAAAACGGAGAACTTACCGATATGTTGAATGCTTATGCAAACAATAATCAGTCACTTGTGATTTGGGGCGGAATCGTCGGCACATATCCGGAGTTTATAACAGCTTCAAAAGGAACGGCCTCGGTTTTTGCAAATAATCAACCGATTTTAGTGGCTTGTTTTATTGTTGTAATTGTTATGTTGCTTGTATTCACTATCATTTATACGGATAAACGCTTTAAAAAAGCAAAATCAGAATAATAAAAGGGGGACTCACATTGAAAGTATTAACGGCTTACGATTTTATTGCACTTGCATTTGTGCTTGCGGCTTCCATATTCGGTATTGTACGAATGTTTGCTAATAAAGCACCGATGTATTTCAGACTTATTGTGTGCGGTGTATGGTGTTTCGCATTTCAGTACATATATTATTTTCTTGCAATTCTTTGCAAAATGGATATGCCGGACTTTTACAATATATGTTTTCTCGGCATTGGCGGAAGTTTCATTTTCTTTGCTTCCGCAAATTACGGTCAGTTCAATTCAATTGTCGATGAATACGGTAAAAGACTTCGTTTAATACGCCTTGTTTCGCTTTTGGCCCCCCTCGCTTTTTTAGCATGGTTTATACTGATTTGTTTAGGCGCCGAAGGAATTTCCGTTTATACCGTTCTCGTTCTGTCGACAAGTGCGGTGCCGATTATGATAGGTTCCTATTTCAATTTGAAATATTTAGTAATTAAAAATGACTCTTTAGGACTTTTGAAGGGTGTAAAACCGCTGAATGCAGCTGAACTTGTTCTTGATATTATTTGTTATTTTTACATTTATAACAGTTTACACAGCAGTGAAAACGAAACGGCAGTAATTTATTATGTTCTTACCGTTGTCGTCAGTTTAATGGTATTACTTGCAGATTGGGGGAAAAAAGCATGGCGCAAACAATTTTAATACTTTTCATCAGCTTGTTTATCCCGTTGGCAATGTCTCCTTTCTTTATTAAAAGAGGGGCACGGGTTACCGTTATATTTTTGATTGTGGGATTGTTTGTCTGTATGTTTGCTGCGTACATAAACGGTTATATCGCAGAACGGTCAACCTTTACCCACGAGCAACTGACATTTACCGTAACTCCTCTTGTAGAGGAGATTATGAAAGCAATACCCATTATCATTTATGCATTCCTGTTCCAACCGAAAAGAAGACATCTGTTGGCTTGTGCCGTTATGACGGGAATTGGCTTTGCAATACTTGAAAATGCATATATTCTTACGGTTGATCTTGAAGCAATCACGGTCGGATGGGCAATCATAAGAGGCCTCGGTGCCGGTCTTATGCACGGCGTATGCACATTGATGATCGGTTACGGTCTTTCGTATGTTAACAAAGTCAGAAAGATGACTGTGCCCGGAACCTATGCACTTATAATTTTAGCCATTGTTTACCACGCCTGTTACAATATGCTGATTCAATCGGAATATAGATTTTACGGCATCATTTTACCCATTTTAACACTTTTACCGATTTTGATTATCAGCCGCAAATCCGGCAGAGTATCAGTGAAAAAGAAAGAGACCGAGCCTGAAACGGAGGATTCGATATAATGAGCTTTAAGAAAATAAGAAAAATCCTTTTCATTATTTGTGCTTTTACACTGGCGGTCATAATGGGAGTTGAAGGTTCAACTCGAGTGATGGCATTTGCTCTTGAACCGGATTCGTATTTTGAAACCACTCCCGTTGAACAACTTGAATCGGAAATAAAGAACGGTAAGATAAACGGCCAATTTCCGGCAGGAACCAAATTATATATTTCCGAGATTATGATTGGTACAGGCGACTCTGCCGAAGAAGCAAAGAAGGCATTGCATGATGCAGGTTATCTCGTATATGACCAGAATATGAATGAAGGAACTTCTACAAAGAAATATTCCTATCTCGGTTATAAACTTACTACCAATCGTTCTAACGCCGTTACTGATCTCAGGTTGATGGACGAAAGAGGCGGTTACGAAAAATTCGATTATCTTGATGTGGCGGGTAAACAGTTACCTGAACTTGCCGTACTGTTATCCAATATGCGTTCTGCTTGCAAGGAATTAAAGCAAATGGCGGCGGAGGGTAATCCCTCGGCTGTATCTGCGATGGATTATCTTAATCTGTTTACCGTTACATACACCGAATCCGAGGAAAAAGAGCACTATGGAAATTCATCGGAAGAAATGGGATATATGACCGGAGAAATTAAATCCAAAGAGCCAGTGATAACACAAAAGCTGGGTGATTATCTTATTACGGATATTGACAAACGCTCGGATAAAGCACTGAAAATCATTGAACTTTGCACCAATGCACAGATGCTGTATATTATTAACAGTCAGATCGCTATGGGACTGAACAGAACCGAATTGACTCCTACTGTCTGTAATTGCGGAGAAAAAGAGCCGGGCGAGATAAACGGCACTTATACATCTGTCAACGGTGTTGCCGGTTATACTGAACTTGAAAATAATCCGAATTGGATTAAAAATGCCGTCGGTAAAATGCTCGAAGATAATAATCTTTTAAGCATTGATGATAAACAATCAAAATATTGGGCAGAAATGCAGGCGAATAACGGCACGCAATCTGATATTTTTGAGAATGCGGTAAAAAATAATACCCTTTCTGAAGCAGCTGAAAAATATCTTGAAAGCATTGTTCTTGAAGACGACAATGCAGCGCTTGCGAAGATTTGCGGCCTTGATTCCCCTGTAAATATGTATCAGTTTCTCACAAAAGCACCCCAAAGATATCGGTATGCTTTTTACAACAATCTTCCCGAGGTATGCAAAAAGTATTATTTCGTTGACGTTCTTGAAATTTGTGCAACGGATTATTTGAACCGCATACCGAAAGAATTGATAATTAAGCAGAATTATGAAAACAATATCATCGGCGATATGGTAAGCAGTGTCCAAGAGAATATTAAACTTATGGACAGTGAGAGCGTCAGAAAACAAAAGGCAGATGATATTGCAAATTACCGTTCCGATATCAACCGTTTTGCGCTGTCTTTGGTCGAGTTTTTCGATGCTTATACAGAGGCGAAAAAAGATTACGATGCGAACGGAGAAGTCATTGTCGATCCCGAAGACGAGAAAACGGATTCCAACGGAAATACCCGACCGAATGACCTGTATTATCTCCGTGCCTACGATCTGCTTGCCGCACACGAAATAAGAAACGGCTTGAATCTTGCGGAATATCTGCAAAAGGCGTATACGGAATTTAAGATCAAAAATAATTCAAGTTATGCTTTTGCCTTGCTTTATCCGATCGTTTCTTCTTTTACAAAGGGGCAGGTTTATACCTATAAGACCAGCGGGCTTGTAAATATGTTACTGAATACCGCTATCGCAAAAAATGAGGTGTCGGATTGCAGGAATGCCATTCCAAATGTTACGCTCGAACTTAAAGAGGGCTTCGGTTCTGATGTTTTTTCAGTATGGGTTGGCGGTAACAAGCGCTTGGTTGCCGCAGATGAGAAAGTATTTTTCACAGATGACAAAGCTCGTTTGGCTGCCGAAAGAACAAACTTCAAGAATATTTTCAAAAACGAAACGCCTTTGCCGGAAAAAATAGAAAATGCGTATTATGCAGTTGCCGGTGTGGCAATCGGTACTTTCGGCGTTGCGGCGGTTGCCGGAGGAATTGCATTGTCAATGGTTCTTTCTTCAACCGCTACTGCGGCTTTCGGAATGACTACTATTGCAGCGGCGGCAATTGTTTTGAGCATAGTTGCTATGGCGGCGATCGTAGCGGTGGTTGTTCTTGGCTTTGTTTGTCTTGCATTATTCATTGCATATCTTTTTGCCAGCAAGGAAAAAGTGCCGGATGAGTACACAATTATGCCGACCATTTTGATCGATTGTGTCAGCCGTGAAACCCTTGATGCCTCTGAATTGGTCGAATATGATTTGGTGCGAAATCAATACGGGACATACGCCGATATTAACTGTTTTAAGGGCTATCGTTGGACGGCTCTCTATTACTCCAAAAATGAAGCGGCAGGTTCTCCCTTGACAATGGGAACGGTCAAAGGATTCTTAAACCAAGACCAAAATACTTTCTTTACACACAGTATTGGCAACGATAACGGGCCGGATACAGCATATCCGCTTTGTAAATTCGGCCAGACAAGAGCATATAACCTGAATTCAAACTGTGTTAAAGATGATTGCAACGGTCTTTATTTCTATTTCTTCAGCGAGGACTCTTTAGCCAAAAAAATCCGCACTACCGCGAAGGGTAAGTATATCAGCGGTCTCAGAGTGGCGTATGCCGAAAGAACACCGAGCGGCATCGAAGGTGCAAAAAGTGCTATCGAAATGTTAAGCGGGTATTATCTTATTGATGTCGATTTATCGCCGAATTCATCATTCTGTACCTATCTGGGATACAGAACAACAAATGTAAAGTCCGAAGCACTTACGGATATCCGTGTCAGCTACGGTGCAAAAAGCCGCGATATTCATTACGGAGATGTCACTTATACGAATATTACTCCGGCAGTGGGTGATACATATTACTGTCCCGCAAAAACCTGCGAACCTCAAATATCACGCAAGAAAGATACAAAATTCTCTTATGCGATATATTACACCACAAACCCCAGTGCAGGTTCTCCTATATTATCGCAAGGAATCGGAGTTAAAAATGAAATAAATGAAATTGCAGACGGATGTGAAACCGTTCAGGTATTCTCCGGCGGGCATTTTAACTTTAATGCCTGGGACGGAGAGGGCTACGAAAATTTTGACAAACATAAATTTGTTTATTTTACGCCGGAAACACGGTATAAATCCACCGATGAAAATGCAAAGCTGTACATTAGGGGTTTTGCGTTCTATTCCGGCTCGGAGGATTGGCTTTCTGCTTCTGATACAAGAGAATATAATGTTGCAAAATTTGCAGAATTATCTGCAGGCGGATATGTAATTTCAAGATACAATCTCACTCCGTCGCTTCTCAATAATCCGCAACATGTGACCTACCTTGCCTATTACCTTACTTATAATCCCAAGCGGGCTATAAGGGAAATCGGTTCCT
>JAZUHA010000220.1:0-6924 GCA_045641485.1 Acutalibacteraceae bacterium | reverse complement strand
AGTATGTTTTATCCGACACCTGCTATCCTGTTGAGTTTGATTACGCGGGGCAAGACAAAAGCGAGGTCGAAATCCGCATAAATGACGGCAAGGAGATAGTAAACAGCATAATTCGCGGCAATGTAGCAGGCTACAAGGTGGATACCGAGGGCAATCCGCTTGAGGGTGCTATATTCGGTATTTTTACATTCGATGAAACAAATTTCTGTGAAGATACCGCAATCGCTCTTTCCTCTTCGGACAGATACGGTCAGTTCGGTTTTACGGGTATGCCTTACGGCAGATATATTGTAAGAGAAATTTCCGGTATATATGGGTATAAGCAAAGCAATGAAAACTTTGTTGTAAGCATAACAAAAGACAGCGAAACCGTAAGTGTTATTTGCGAGAATGAAAAGATTTCGGGAAATGTTACGGTAAATAAGGTCAGTGCTTTTGATACTGACATTCGTCTTTCGGGTGCGGAATTTGAGGTGTATTCCGATATGGACGAAAACGGAGTCTTTGATTCCGAAATTGACACTTATTACGGAAAACTTACCGAAACCGAAACGGGGAAATATCAGCTGTCAGGATTAAAAACCGGTAAATATTTCTTGCTTGAAAAGACTGCACCGAAAGGATATGTCAGGGATATTCACTTTTATCCATTCGAGATATCCGAAGAAAACGAAGATGTAATACTCGAAAACAAAAGCGGTGTAGGTTTCTTAAATACACCGATAAACCCCTCGCCGAAAACGGGAGACAATACGAATATTTCCGTGCTTATTCTTATTATGATTTTTTCTGCTTTCGGTGCGGTTGTTTTCGGTACAAAAATTTTTAAGAAAGGTGGTTGTAAAGCATGAGAAAATACGATTATTCAGTCATAGATTTTTCAGAAATTGAAAACATTACATTCGATTACATAAAGATTAATGAAACAAGTGACAAAATGAAAACGCTCGGTATGATGAATGACAACGGCAGTGCAAACGAAACAAAAATCAAGCAAATAGTAAATGTTATAACCGTTCCGTTTTTTGCAAAACTTAATCGCAGAATCCGTCATATAGACGGCGGTATTTCCGCAGTATTCCTAAATTATTCGATGATGGTTGAAAAAAGCGAATACATCGCCGCATATTTCTATATTGCTTTTCTTTACGGATTTATGCAATGGCGTGTTCCAAAAGAAATATCTTTAATTCCCGCAGATGACAATGTTTTAGAATGCTTTATTACAGAGTTCGGGAAAAGATTTTCTTCATATATGGAAGAGCTGCTTAACCTTTCCGAAGTTAATTAGGGGGGCTGTTTTATGAAAAAGAGAATTAAAAAAACAACCGTTTTGATATTGCTTGTTATTGTAATTTCGTTAATGCTTTCGCTGACTGTGTTTGCCGACGGAGAAAATATATTTGAACTCGGTGATACGATTATCCGTGATGTATATAACCATATCGCCGGAATCTCTACCGTACTTGCGGCATTGATGTCTTCTATTGCGGTTATAGGTGCAAAAATATCCAACAACGAGCATAAAACCCAGCAGGCTTGGGATTGGCTTAAAAGGATATGGCTTGCTTGGGCAGTGATAAACGGTATAGGTGCGTTCATTTCGTATGTAGTACCGCTGTTTGACGGGTATGCAGTGTTACCGTAAGGAGTAGCCGATGATAATAGCAGGAATTGTAAAGGAATTGGCACTGTGGGTACACGGTATATTTGTTGAGATTTTATCCTATTTTGCAAATGCACTGCTCGAAATTCTGAATATGGATACGGCATATTTTGAAAATAATGTGCCTGCAATCACGGATTTTTATGAGGTTATTTTGGCTATCGGCTGGGGTTTTCTTATAGGAAACTGTATTTTTCAGTGTATGAAAGCGATGTTTGCGGGGCTTGGATTTGAAACCGAATCGCCGGTTATTTTACTCGGTCGCACATTCATTTTCGCATTTCTGCTTTACTTTTCTTATCCTATCTGTGACCTTTTGTTATCCGTCGGCAGAACTGCCGTAAACCTTATAGGGATGCCTGATGAAATAGAAATAACAATGCCTACCGAAAGCAGCTTCGGATTCCTTGATGTTTCTTGGGCGATTGTAACCACAATAGGATTTATTGTAGGAATACAGCTTATCAAACTGTTTTTTGAGGTAGCGGAGCGTTATGCGGTAGTAGTGATTATGATTCTGTTTAGTCCTTTGGCGTTTGCAATGGGAGGCAGTCGCTCAACAAAGGATATTTTTTCGGGATATATGCGAACCTTTGTTTCGATGCTTATACTGTTCGGTTCAAGTTCAATATTTTTAAAGCTTGTGTTTTCGGCACTTGGGGCAATGCCTACGGGGATGATGGCGTTGCCGTGGGCTTTGCTTGTTGTAGGAATAACTAAAACCGCAAAAAAGGCAGACAATCTGCTTACAAAAATAGGGCTTACACCACAACTTACAGGCGACCCGCTCGGAAACGGAGGAGGCAAATTTGCCTTAATGATTGCGGCAAGAACGGCGTTGTCCAGGGGCTTTCGTTCGCATAACGGAAATCAGGGTAACGGACATACAGGCGGCAAAAACGGTACACAGAATTATTCAGGCTCAAATAATTATGGCACTTCAAATAATCACGGCGGCGGAAACTACCGTAATACCAACATAAACCGTAATAACAATTCGCAAAATAACCGTCAGAATAACATAAACGATATAGGTACAACTCAAAACTCCGGTGCGGGTCATTCTTTCTCGCAGAATAACGGCGGAGTAAAAACGGGCAGTACACAAAACAGTGCGAGCTTTAACAGCGTAGGTGGGGAAAACCGATATAAAGCAAATACGGGGACAAAAAGAAATACACCGGCAAATACAAATAAACCTAACGGCGAAAAGCGGGAAAACAGTCAGAGGCAAAATTATAAAAACGGCAATACAAAGAACAAAAAGCCTGCCGGTCTTACAGGTGTTAAGCACAATACGGACAGAAACTTTAAAACATTCGGTAAGACCGATACCATACGCTCGAATCCCAATGCTTTTAAACGCTTCGGTTCGGGCGAGCGACCGCCGGATACAGAACCGGAAACGGAGGGTGAAAACGATGTCTGATTCATTCTCTGAAAACGCCGCAGGTGCAGCGAGGGTCGCAATGGCTCTTAAAAGAATAATTGCCGCATTTACAAAGGGCGGACTAAAGGGTGCTGCCGTAGAAGCGGTAAAAAGTTTTTTGCCGTATGTCTTGATTATCGTAGCGGTTTTTGTCGGTGTTCCGCTTATTGTTGTATCGTCGCTCCCGTCGATGCTGTTAAGCTCTAAACCGACTGTAAGTGAATACGAACATATTCGTGAAATGTGTGTAGACCGATTGTGTCAACAAGCCGGTGATGAATACGAAGATGCCGAAATATGTGTTGTCGGACAGCCTATGAGCGAAGACGAAATATATGCGGCAGCCCTTGTGCTGTCCGACAACGATACAAAAAATGTTACAGATGAATTCCTTGTGGGGTGCATTTGTGACTCGGTTGTTACGGAGACCGTGATGGGAGAAAAAGATACAAAAATTGAAACCGTCAATATACGGTATCTGCCTATGGAGGAATTTTTAAGACTAAAGGGAAGAAACGATGCGGATATAGAATGGGCGAAGATAATCTTGCAGGATTTGCAGGAAAACTTTAAAGAGGACGGTGATGTTTTAAATGAACGAACTGACGGTAGCGATACCGACTAATTTTACCGAGGCGGGAAAACTGCTCGGAATGTTTGAAATACGAAATGCGGCAGAGGCGGTAGCGCTTTGTCTTCCTTTGCTGTGGTTTTCGTTTTATGTACTTCCTTTTGCGATTCTCACCCGTATAACCGTAGCAGCTATTCTTGTATGCGTTGCGGGCGGATTCGCTCTAATAGGTGTAGGGGATAACAGCCTTATACAGTTTATAAAGATTTATACAGCGTTTCGTAAGAATCGCAGAATACTTACATTCAAAGGTAGGGTTACTAATGAAAAAGATTGATTTAAAAAGCTTGATTTTCGGAACGAAAAAAGGAGTAACCGAACATTCGGCGGACGACAGTGCGAATCTTTTGCCGGTAAAGGAAATTCGTGACGGTGTTATTACCCTTAAAAACGGTAAAATGCTGACCGTAATAGAGGTTTTACCGCTTAATTTTCATTTGAAATCCGAAATAGAAAAGAGAAACATTATTTCGGGATTTTTTTCTTGGCTTAAAATCGCACCGCAGACCGTTCAGTTTTACATAAGAACAGGGCAGGCGAACATAGATACCTTTTGTCAGCGTTTGGAGGAATATTATAAAAACGAGTATAACGAAAATTGCAGGCAGATGATTTATGAGGATGCCAAGCTCACAAACGATATTGCCGAAAATGAGGCGGTCACAAGACGCTTTTATATCGTTCTTCCGTATGAGGGAAGTTTAACAGAGCATACGGATATTGCAAACGAGCTTGCCGAAACAGTTTTTACCGCTAAACAGTATCTTGAAAGCTTCGGCTTGGAGATAGCAGAGCGAAAAGATACCGATGTATTTCTTTTTGAACTTTTATACGGGATATTAAGACCCGATACGGCAGGTACGGTTTCTGTTTCGGAGCTTTTCGGGAAGTTAAACGGTGAAACAAGTGAGGATACAAGTCTTGAAGATATGTTATCTCCCGATACGGTAAACCTGAAAAACAAGGATTATATCGAAATAGAAAATGCCTTTTGCAGTACACTGTATCTTTCGGGTGCAGGATATCCTACCGTAATGGGACCTGCGTGGTTAAGTCCGCTTGTGGAGTCCGGAAACGGAATTTCGGTGAGCTTTACATTAGAACGAATACAAAGAGATAAAATACTTCCGAAAATAGGAAATGTTACACGCTGGAATCGGGCAAGGATGCAGGATGTAGGCGATACACGTTCCGACTTCGAGCAACTTGACGATGCTATCGAATCGGGACTTTATATGAAGAATCAGATAAACCGTGAGGGCGAAGATTTTTACTATATGCATACCCTTTTAAGTGTTACGGCAGGAGATTATGAAACGCTTAAACTCAGGGAGAAGGCACTGATAAACCTTTGCGGCTCTATGAATCTTACCGTTCGTAAAGCGGATTATATGCAGCAAACGGCGTTTTTGTCTTCGTTACCGTTGCTTAATTTGGATAAGGATTTGGCACTTAAAAGCAGAAGAAATATACTCTCAAGCGGTGCTGCTGCGGCGTTTCCGTTTTCATCTTACGAGATGTGCGATGAAACGGGCGTATTTTACGGCCTTAATCTTCAAAACGGTTCTACCGTGATAATAGACCATTACGATACATCCCGTTACAGCAACGGTAATATGGCGGTATTCGGAATGTCTGGTGCGGGTAAAACATTTTTCCTGTTGCTTACGGCAATGAGGCTTCGTATGCAGGGAGTCGAGACCTATATAATAACTCCGGAAAAGGGATTTGAGTACAGGTATGCCTGCGAAGCGGTAGGCGGAAAGTTCGTGCAAATCGGAGCAGGCTCGGCGGACTGTATAAACCTTATGGAAATAAGACGCACCACCCTTGATATTGATGCGGATATAAAGGAAAACGAGTGGGACAGACATTCTGTTTTGCTCGACAAGATACAGTCTTTGCATATCTTTTTTGATTTACTGTATCCTAACATAACGCCCGATGAAAAATATCTTCTCGATAAATCCATTATGGAATGCTATGCACAGTTCGGTATAACCAAAAACAACCGTTCACTCAAAGACAGGAACGGTAATATTAAGCGTATGCCCTGCTTTGCAGACCTTATTACCTTTATGGAAGAATACAAACAGCTTGCGAGTATTACACTTGCACTAAAACGACTTGTTGAGGGCTCGGCATCAGGACTCGGCGGTCAGACCAACATAGACCTAAATGTACCGTTTATTGTGCTTGATACTTCTCGGCTCGGAAAAGAGTTTACTGCACTTGGCACCTTTATTGCTACCGAATATGTAAGAGACAGAATATCGCTGTCAAGAGTAAATAAAAAAGCAATTATTTTGGATGAGGCTTGGAAAATTGCGGGAGAGACCGGAAACGAGCAGGCGGCGGATTTTGTTATAGAGCTTGTAAAGACGGTAAGAGGTTACGGCAGTATCTTTATTTCAGCGACACAGAATGTTGCCGATTATTTTGCACTTAATGACGGTAAATTCGGTGATGCACTGCTCGGCAACAGCAGACTTAAACTGCTTTTGCAGTTAGAGGAAACCGAAGCCGTAAAATTGCAGGAAAAACTCAATCTTACCGAAAATGAGATGTTACAAATTGTGCGTTCGGGCAGAGGTCAGGGACTTTTGTGTGCGGGAAGCAACAGAATTGCTGTTGAAATTCGTTCTTCAAAGACTGAATACGACCTTATTACAACCAACCGTGCTGATCTTGAAAAGCGGGTTGCAGGTAAAAAGGGAGGCAAAAATGAACAACGAAATAATAACTAAAACCGTAGCGGATATGCAGGAGCATCTCAAAGTATCTAATAAGTATCTTGAAAACTTAAAATCGGGTTGCCGAACAAAAATGAAGTTTAACACCCTGCTTGATGCTGCTATGAGCGAACTTGAAAACTGCTGTATTACACTCAGACGGTTTGCCGAAGAATTGCGGCCGCAGATGGAAATGGAATTTCAAAGACCTAAAAATTATTTCCACGAAGAAATATACGGCAATGTTGAACTTACGGAAAACGGGTGGCTTAATATTCGCCTTAACGCACTTCTTCCGCATTGTAAAAATTCCGGAGGCACACAGTATATAACCGACACGATAACACGGCTACTTAACAATTTTGAGAGCGAGGGTGGAAAAATACCGGAGTTTGAAAAGGCATTTTTAGCGATTGTAGAACACGCAAACGAAGATGTTTCAGATGTATTTGACCACGATAATAAG
>JAZUHA010000219.1:0-7997 GCA_045641485.1 Acutalibacteraceae bacterium | reverse complement strand
ACTAACAGTTATTCACAATGTGATATAATTCGGCGAAGCCCCGAAATTCCTCACTCCTCATTCCTAATTCCTCACTGAAAAATGGTAAATATCGGAGAACAAACTGCCGGTTATTCAGGCTAAACGCTAAATGCTAAAAGCTGAAAACTCTACTCCATCCACCCTATCTCCTTAAACCAGTTTAACAGAAGCGTTGTCCACTGTTTTACATGGTCGGGTGCTCTTAAAATTCCCAAACCGTGCTTTCCGTATGGGAAAATGTGCATTTCCGCGGGTACATTATTTATCCTGAGTGCTTTGGCGTATTCGTAACTGTTTATAACATTAACATTTCCGTCTTCCGATGTGTGCCAGATAAAAGCCTGCGGAGTTGTTTTTGAAACATTTGCGGCAGGATTGATTTTCGGGGCAAATGAAAGATTTTCTTCGCCTAAAAGTTTTGTGTAACTTCCCTTATGGGAAAATTCGTTTTCACAGGAAAGAATTACGGGATAACACAGAATCTGTGCATCGGGAATGAAATCAACGCTGTCAATTTCATCAACGCCTTCACCGTCAATTTTTTCTTTATATGTTGCTTCCATGGCGGCTAAATGTCCGCCTGCCGAAGAGCCCATAACGGCAATTTTTTGCGGATTTATTCCGAAAGTTTCCGCATTCATTCGTATAAACCGTACGGCTCGCCTTGCGTCAAGCAACGGCAGCGGAAAAAGTTCGGGGTTAAGTCTGTAATCAACCACAAAAGAATTTATACCTGCATTTTGCAAAAATTCGGCATAACCTTTTCCCTCGTGTTCCGCACGGTGATGATAACCGCCTCCGGGGAAAATAATTACCGCCGCATCGGATTTTTTATCTTTCGCTTCATAAAAATGCATCTCGGTGGGATGCTCCCCGTTCTGCCACAATTTCATATATTTTACTCCGTTTCGTTTTTTATAATATTATCACACGGTAAAAAATTTTTCAATAAATTCCCGTTTTCGGGTGTTTACAATAATCTTTTTGTGATATAATCGAAAAAGAAACGGAGGTTTTTTTATGGATAAAGTAAGACTCGGTGTAATCGGCGTAGGCAATCAGGGCAGTAACTATTTAAAAAGTGCCGCCGCAAATTCTCTGCCGGAAATTGAAATTACCTGTATTGCGGATATCGACGAAAGAAAATTTGAAAGAGCGAAAAGTTTTCTTCCCGATGTAAAATGCTTTAAAACCGCAAAGGAACTTATAAAAAGCGGTCTTTGTGATGCAGTAGGCGTTTGCACACCGCACTATTTTCACCCGGGATATGTTATTGATGCACTGAATGCGGGACTTCATGTTATAAGCGAAAAACCTGCCGGCGTATACACAAAGCAGGTTGAGGAAGCCATAGCCGTTGCCGAAAAATCAGACAAAACTTACGCTATGATGTTCAATCAGCGTACTAACCCCATATATATAAAACTCCGGGAAATCATAAAAAGCGGAAAATACGGTGAAATAAGACGTGTTATCTGGATAAATACAGACTGGTACCGTACCCAGGCATATTATGATTCGGGTTCATGGCGTGCAACCTGGGAGGGCGAAGGCGGCGGCGTTATGCTCAATCAATGCCCTCACCAACTCGATTTATGGCAATGGATTTGCGGTATGCCCTCAAAATTACGCTGTGTATGCCGTGAGGGCAAATGGCACAACATCGAAGTTGAAGATGATATAACCATTTATGCCGAATATCCTAACGGAGCAAGCGGAATGTATATTGCAACAACCGGAGATTATCCGGGTACAAACAGATTTGAAATTACATTGGAAAAAGCAAAGGTCGTATGCGAATTTGATGCGGAAAAAGATGACTTCGTAATGAAAATCTGTGAATTAAGCGATAATATTACGGACTTTACATTTACCGCCGAGGGCGGATTTGACAAACCGAAACTTAATTGGGTAAATGTTGACCTTTCACATGGAAAGCAAAAAAGCAGTCATGAAATTGTGTTAAACGCTTTCGCCGCACATATTTTAAGAAATGAGCCTCTTATTGCAGAAGGTCCCGAGGGAATAAACGGGCTTACGATTTCAAATGCGGCTTTTCTTTCCTCCTGGCTTAACAAAGAAGTGGAAATACCGTTTGACAAGGATTTATTTTATAATCTTCTTCAGGAAAAAATCAAAAATTCAACATATAAAAAGAATTTGCGTGAACAGATTCAGGAGGATATGGGGTCAACTTACGGAGCGTAATTCATTTTTCGGTTTACGATTTTTAATAGTATAATTCCGTATTTGTAAAGGAGAATGCTTATGTCACAAAAAAACACAATCAAATCCCGTGAAAACAAACTTTCGGGCAGAATATGGTTTAACCTGTGTCTGTTCGGATTTATAGGACAGGTTGCATGGAACCTTGAAAATATGTATTTTAATACATTTCTTTACAATACCGTTTACGAGGGCGGCACGGTAACTGCCGGGCTTTCATCTATGAAAGCCATAAAACTTATGGTTGCACTTTCTGCCGCAACGGCTGTTATAACAACATTTATTATGGGTAACTTAAGCGATAAAATCAACCGCCGTAAGATTTTTATTTCCGCAGGTTACATAGTCTGGGGTATTACCGTTCTTTCTTTCGGGTTTATCACAAAGCAGAATATTTCAACTCTTTTCGGAATTGATATAAATGATGTGGGAAAAGTCGTTACCGCAACAAGCGTTACCGTAATAATTATGGACTGCGTTATGACTTTTATGGGCTCTACAAGTAACGATTCTGCTTTTAATGCCTGGATAACCGATATTACAAACACAAAAAACAGAGCGACCGTTGAAAGCGTGCTTACAATACTTCCCGTTGCGGCGATGCTCGGAGTTATAGTATTTGCCGGAAATATAGACAGTATGGGATACACAACGTTTTTCACAATAATCGGTGTTATTGTTGTAGTTTCCGGTATTTTGGGGCTTTTTACTCTTACCGATTCAAGAAGCGGCGAGAAAAAAGAAAATGCGAATTATTGGAAAGACCTTATTTACGGCTTTAAAAAAAGCGTAATAAAGGAAAACAGTAAGCTTTATCTTTCGCTTACCGCAGTTTGCGTATATAATGTTGCCGTTCAGGTATGGTTTCCGTACTTACTTATTTACCTTGAACATTCTATGGGAATTAAGGTAGAGGACCTTATGTCCTATGTTACAACTCCCGTACTTATTGCCGCACCGTTTGTGCTGGCGGCGGTTGTTGCGTTTATTATTCTCGGCGGAAAACTTATAGACAAAGTCGGAAAAAATGTTCTTATTTTCGTTGCAATAGGTTTATTTATAATCGGACTTTTCGGTGCTTTCTTTGCAAAGAAAAATCTTCCCGTATTTCTTATTTCCGCATTGCCGTTACTTATAGGCTACGGCTTTATAGGAATTATGCTTAATGCTTTTGTCCGTGATTTTACACCGACAGATAAGGTTGGACTTTTCCAGGGTGTCAGAATGATTTTCTTTGTGCTTATTCCCATGGTACTCGGTCCCGCTATAGGCGATTTTATCTGCTCTGTTTCAAAATCGGGACAGTATACAGACGAAATGGGCAATCTCACTTACGAGCCGTGTCCCGAAATGTTCCTTGCCGCCGCAATAGTTTCGGCATTTACGCTTATTCCCGTTATTATTCTTAAAAAGAAAGGTTTTTCACAAAGCGAGGTTACAAAATGAAAATTATAATGCTCTCTTCACTTTCAAAAGTGTTTAAAGACGAAGAAATAAACGCAAAAGAATTTACGGAATATTCTTGTTTTTCCAATGAGCCGTTTTCGTTTCAGGTCGCTCTTTTGCCCGAAAATAAAAAAGAGGAAAATGTTTCGTTTTCCGTTAATTCTTCATTAAAAAAGCAGATAGAAGTATTTCTTGTAAAAGATATACCGTCTGTTCTTTCACGGTATGAGGATTCCGACAACTTCTTTTTACCCGTTAAAAATGAGTATCCCGATTTACTTGAACCGGTCGGTTCTGAAATCAAATTAAAATGCGGTAACAGATATTCTTTGTGGTTTAAATATACTCCGAAAGGAACATCACACGGCAAAAAGAAAATAAAAATAACCTTTTCTTACGGTGAAACAACCGAAGAAAAGGTATTTACGCTTAATATAATAAACAAAGAACTGCCGGAACAGGAACTTCTTTTTACAAACTGGTTTCACAATGACTGCCTTTGCACATATTACGGTGCGGAAATTTTTTCCGACGAATACTGGAAAATATTTAAAAACTATGTAAAGAACGCCGCCGAACATGGACTTTCGCTTTTACTTACACCTGTTTTTACACCTCCGCTTGATACGGCTGTAGGCGGAGAAAGACCTACGGTTCAGCTTGTAAGTGTAAAAAAGCAGGGCGGTAAATATTCTTTCGGATTTGAAAATTTTGAAAAGTATGTAAAAATCGCTCTCGAAAGCGGAATTAAAGCATTTGAAATATCGCACTTTTATACTCAATGGGGTGCAAAATACGCTCCTAAAATCGTTGCGACGGAAAACGGAGAGGAAAAGCGTATTTTCGGTTGGGATACCGAGGGTACGGGCGAAGAATATACGGAATTTTTAAGGCAGTTTTCAAAAGTTTTTATTAAAGAAACGGAAAAACTCGGCATAAAAGAAAAATGTTTTCTTCATGTTTCCGATGAGCCGAGCCTTGAAGCTATGGAAAACTATAAAAAAGCATCGGATATCCTTCACAAATTCTTTAAAGGATTCAGATTTATTGATGCTCTTTCCGATGTTGAATTCTTTAAAAGCGGTCTTGTAGATACGCCCGTTCCGTCGGAAAACAGATGTGAGGAATTTAAACCGATTGTCAAATCGTTCTGGACTTATTACTGTTGCGGTCAGACAAGAAACAGTGTACCTAACAGAATGTTTGCGATGCCGTCGCAAAGAACCCGTATTATCGGCTTTCTTCTTTATAAATATAATGCCGAGGGCTTTTTGCAGTGGGGGCATAACTTCTGGTATTCGCAGTATTCGGTAAATGAGATTGACCCGTATAAGGTAAGTGATGCGGGCGGTGCGTTCCCGTCGGGTGACGCATATATTGTATATCCCGGTAAAAACGGTGAACCGCTCAACTCTTTGCGCCACGAGGTTTTTTATGAGGGGTTTTGCGACATAAGAGCGCTTAAACTGCTCGAAAGCCTTACTTCACGGGAATACGCTTTAAAAGTTCTTGAATTTGACCTTGATACTCCTCTTACATTTACAAATTATCCGAATACACACTCCTGGCTTCTTGAAACAAGAAAGCGGATAAATGAGGAAATAGAAAAGTTATTGTAACAACTGTTCCGTAATCTGTTTGAAAAAATCAGCACTCCAAAGATTTAAAGATTGTGTGTCCTTAATAAAAGGGCGCACATCTTTTTCTGCCTGTTCATAATCAATGGTATCAAAGCGTTCTTTAAGAAGTTTTTTTACATCATTTATTGTAAGTTCTTCATTTGTATTCCAAACGCCTGATTCAACAAGTCGTGATTTCAGATGGCTCAAATTAACGGTTGCTCCGTGAGAAAGATAGAAAATATAATCGTACAAATCACGGCCTTTTACTCTGCTTTTCCACCCCCTGCAAATAACCGCATGAAGTTTTCCGGCAAACAATGACGGCATATCATAGAGCGTTATCTCGTACGGCGCCGGTAAAAGGCGGTATTTATGTTCAAAAGAAGCACCATCCGGCGGTAAAACATCTACCTCGAACTTGATTTTAATCTGTTCGTTTCCGGCAATCCCCGCAGCTGTGCTATCGGCGTAAAACAGCAGAATATGTTCTTTGGTGTTACCTTTCAAAAAAGCCGAACGAATACCGGATTCTTTTGATTTTTCTTTTTGAGTTATAGTAACATGCAGTCCGAAAGATGCAACTTCTTTTTCCAAAACAGGAAAATAATCTGAAAGCCGAAAACCGGGATCGGTTGTCATCAGTGAAAAATCCAAATCTTCCGAAAAACGGTCAAGACCGTAAAAAATCCGTAAGGCAGTTCCGCCGTAAAATGCAGCTTTTTTAAAAAAACCGGCACGGGATAATCCACAGAGTACAATTTCCTGCATTATTTCCTTAACAGCATTCTTTTGATCATTTATATTGTTTATATCGTATTTTTTCAGCATTTGTGCAATAATACTGTCCATCACTTTTTCCTCCCTATCAGTTTTTTCAGGTGTTTCATATTGTTGGAACGGTACAAATCACACATTTCAGATAAATTATGCATATTAAGTTTGTCGAACTCCGATTCATCAATACGCAGATCATAAAACAAAAGAACTTCCAGTTCTTTTATGCTTTTTACCGGGCTGACAGAATATAACTTGTCACATATAGCCTTTTCCGGCGTTGCAATTTGATATGCGTAACCGTTTTCTTCCACATATTTTATACCGAACGGATAGCAAGACTTCGGAACATCCCGGTAGGTATATTTGCCGAATATATTAATGTATTCCTTGTTTTTTTTCTTATCAAAGGTAGCACTTGTGTATGCATATACCGCTTCGGGAATCAGTCCGTATTGAGACAGTGCATAGTCAAACGAGAGATATGAAGGACCGTAAATAACGGGAGCAAGATATTGACCGGGCGTTGTTCTTTCGGTTTCATATAAACCTCGGGTAAGCGTATATAACTCTCCGTTTTTTGTCATTCGCATAATTTTACCTGACGGATCGCTGTATTTTTTCAGTTTATCCGCAAGTATTTGTGTTGTAACAACCATTATTTTCACCTCTTAATTGTATTATACGCAATTAAGAGGTGAAAATCAATGTTTTTACGAATTATTTTATTATATTTTCGGCGGAAATAATTTCTTTTGCAAAATTTACCGCTGTTTTCTGCATTTCGTCAAGGCTTAATTTATTTTCGGTTGAAACGCTGAAAAACATACCGTTCCATTCGCCGTATGCTTTGGTACAGTCACTGTCACCGTCGACGGATACAGACGGAGCGTTGATACCGTCGGAATCGTAGATTGCGGAATTGATTTTACCGTTTAAATACACACCGGAAATATCACTTGACTGTGTTTCGTCGGCTTTTGCAATTCTGATATTATATTCTTTGCCGTTTTCTTCGGCAATGATTTCGTAGATTGCATTGTTTCCGTCGATTTTCAATATTTTTGTAATACCGTTTAATTCAACCTTTTTTAAACCGAGTTCTTTTGCCGTATCCTCTGCGGTGATTTCAGAAACAGGGTTTACTATTGTGCTTCCTCCGTCTATATTTTCCGCTTGTGAAGTCTCGGGAGCACCCGTCTTATTGCCGCAGGAACATAGAGTTACGGCAAGTGCAATGATACAACTAACAATAATCGACAATTTTTTCATATAAAAAACTCCTTTCATTTATAAGACTATCAAAACAGGTGTCTTGTTGCATTTGTATGAACTTCTTTTTACTTATGTTGAAAACAAGTTGCGTAATTTACAAAAAAGCCTCAAAAGTACGGAATATCCGGCTTTTAAGGCTTTTATAATTTTGATTATTTACCTGCTTTTTTGGAATATTTTTTAAGATAAATAACTCTCATAAGATTTGCTTCAAGGGGATTTATTGCTTTAACGCCTTTGTAAAGTTCTGTACCTACAAATGTTTTGCAGGCTTTATCCATAACGATTTCAACGGCTTCGGCATCATACTGTGAGCCGGCAACGCAAACGGCGCCGTTGTCTTTTACAAGTACCGCATTTTTCTTGCCGAGCGCTTTTACAACTTTTTTAGAGGTTTTTAAAGTATTGTCGGGGCTGAATACGGCTGTTTTCACAAACGGACCTATAAGTTGTGAAAAATCGTCAAGGAACGGCTTCATTGTTTTGCCTTTTTGCGAAGCGGCAACCGCAAATTCGTTTTCGGAATGTTTAATATAATTAACATCTTTACGCTTTTTGTAGATTGCCCAGTGCATATCGGCACTGTCGGGGATTTCTCCTCCGCCTATCCATGCACCGCTTTTAATGTCGATA
>JAZUHA010000218.1:0-3475 GCA_045641485.1 Acutalibacteraceae bacterium | reverse complement strand
TTTCTTTCTTTTCTACCTTAGCTGTTTTCGGCTCGGTAGCTTTCGGCTCGGAAAAAAGCTCGGGTGAATTTTTCATTACTTCTACTGCTTCGTCAACACTGTTAACATCAATAACGGCAGAACCGTCTTGACTTGTTAGCGTTGCGGCAGGAGCGGAAGAAATGAATTTTGATGCCGTTACTGCAATACCTACGCTTGCTGCCGAGAAAACAAGAGCAAATGTAAGCACAAGTGCTATAACGCGTTTTTTACTGTTTTTCATAGGAAAAACTCCTCCCTGTATTTTTATACGAATATAATATATCACAACCTGTCAAGGAATACAATGTTTTTTACATATTAAAAGTAACAAAAACAGCAGACGATATTTGTTGACTTTATCAATTTTTCGGTGTTAAGGCGGAAGCAACAGCGGGTTGCTTTTCAAAATATGTATTTTGTGATATATTATGAAAAAATCGGAGGTGCATACAAATGGAAACAAAAAATATAATTTCTGAGCTTCGTAAGCAAAAAGGACTGTCTCAGGATGAATTGGCAGAGCGTGTTTTGGTTACACGGCAGGCGGTATCACGCTGGGAAAACGGCGATACCGTGCCGAATACAGAAACACTCAAGCTTTTATCTAAAGAATTTAATGTAACTATAAACACACTTTTAGGGGCACCGAAACAACTTATATGTCAATGTTGCGGAATGCCTCTTGAGGATGGTATTGTGGGGCGTGACAGTGACGGTACATTAAACGAGAATTACTGTAAGTGGTGCTATGCCGACGGAACATATACATACAGCGATATGGATGAACTGATAGATGTATGTGTAAAGCATATGTCACAGGACGGCTTTTCGGAGGAACAGGCACGCACTTATATGAAAAACAAACTGCCGGAGCTTGACTATTGGAAGCGTTATGAGGAGTTAAGCGATGATGGGCAGTTTGAAATGTTAAAGCATAAACTGACTGATGAAATCAATTCACTTAATATCGAAGGTATGCCGAAACTCGAAAAATTAAATGCCCTTGTCGGAAGCTTTGTTAATCTTGAATACACTCTTCCGAACGGCACAAAAGCTAAATTTCTTGATGACGGTACAACGTATCTCGGAAATCAGCTTGAATGCGAGTTCGGCGGTGAAAGATGCTTCGGCGTTCTTGCAAATATGGATTTTATTATAGTCTGTACTTACGAAAAGAACGGCACAAATCCCGAACTTATTATTTATAAAAAACGGTAAAACAAATTTTATTATAAATATGTTTGTTGACTTTATCTCTTTTTGGTTTTATAATAATTAAAAACCGAGCAGGGGTGTTTTTATGGAACATTTTTTTACCGTTTATGTCGGAATAATAATTTTTATTTTCGGTACTGTTATAGGCAGTTTTCTCAATGTCCTTATATACCGTCTTCCCATCGGTATGGATTTTAAAAAAGGTCACTCAATCTGTACAACCTGTAAGCACGAACTTTCATGGAAAGATTTGTTTCCTCTATTCAGTTGGCTCTTTTTAAGGGGAAAATGCCGTTACTGCAAGGCAAAAATATCTGCCCGTTATCCCATTGTGGAAGCGCTTAACGGCGTGATGTATGTGCTTGTTTATCTTTTCCTTTCGGGCGGAAATGCTTTTGAAGGTTTGTTTTCTTTAAAACTTTTGGGCTATATGGTTGTAATGTCCTGCCTTATAGTTGTTTCGTGGGTTGATTTTGAACATCAGATTATTCCCGATTCAATGTGGATTGCAATATTTGTCGGCGGTATAATTATTTTGCTTGATGCCGTTATAAAAGGCACATTTTCAAAAGAATGGATAATTTCAAGAGTAATCGGTCTGTTTGCCGTTTCCGGTCTTTTCTTCCTTATTGCACTTCTTTCCGGCGGCAGAGCAATGGGCGGCGGAGATATTAAACTTATGGCTGCCTGCGGATTTGTTCTCGGCTGGAAGGCGGTAATAGTTTCACTCTTTGCAGGTGCGCTTTTCGGTATGCTTTTTGCTGTCGGCAGAAAAATATTCGCAAAACAGAATATGCTCGGAGTTGTTCCTTTCGGGCCGTTCCTGTCTATGGGTGTAGCGCTTTCCGCATTTATCGGTGAAAATCTTTTAAATATGTATCTCGGTGCATTTCTTTAATCTGTCATAAACTCCTTTACCGCAACATATAGTTTACTGTTGTATAAAGGAGTTTGATTTATATGTTCGTATGTTCCGTCACTTCGTCCGCTGTAAAAAAATATGTTCTGATAATTTTGCTTTCTGCGGTTTTTCTTGTTGTTCTTTGCTTTTCTTTTGCGGGAAAAACTCAAAAAACAACTTCTTCAAAACCCGAAATATCATATAATGCTTCTTCCGCACGGGAAAGGCTTGATTTTATTTCTCAATTCGGTTGGAACACAGACGAAGAGCCGTGCGAAGTCCGTGAAATAATGATTCCGGAAGAATTTGACGAAGTATACGAAAATTATAATATTATTCAAAAAGAGCAGGGGCTTGACCTTTCGGAATATAAAGGAAAAAGAGTAAAGAGATATACTTATACTATAAGAAACTATCCCGGCTATTCCGAGGAAGACGAATGTGTAAGAATAAATCTTCTTGTTTCCGACGGAACGGTTGTGGGCGGTGATGTATGCTCTGTGGAACTTGACGGATTTATGCATACATTTAAAAAACAGCAGTGAAAGTTATGAAAGAAAGAACAGATAAAATAATTTCCGCAAATCTTAATATAACAAGAACAGAGGCAAAGTCGCTTATTAAAAGCGGCTCTGTTTTTGTTAATGATAATGTTGTGCGTGACGGTGCTTTCAAACTTGATGCCGAAACGGACAGACTCTTTGTCGGCGGCAGGGAAGTCATTATTAAAAAATATGTTTATATTATGCTCAATAAACCGCTCGGAGTGGTGAGCGCTACGGAAGACGGAAGAGATAAAACGGTTATTGATATTCTTCCGGAAGAATTTAAAAGAAAAAATCTTTTTCCTGCCGGCAGACTTGATAAAAATACCGTGGGTTTTTGCCTTATTACCGATGACGGCGATTTTGCCCACAGAATTTTATCACCTGCAAATCATGTTAAAAAAACTTATATAGCGTGCGTTTCCGTGCCGATTGATTTTGAAAATGCGAAAAAAGCATTTAAAGACGGAGTTGTTTTAAAAGACGGAACGGTGCTTTTAAGTGCGGAACTGAAATTGATTTCAGATACACCGGTACAGACTTTTGAAGTGACGGTTAAAGAGGGAAAATACCATCAGGTAAGAAGAATGTTTGCTTCACTCGGTACGGAAGTGGCATTTTTAAAAAGAGTTTCAATCGGCTCACTTAACCTTGACGAAAGCCTTGATGCGGGAGAGTCGAGGTATATAACTGAAGATGAACTGAAAAAAATTACAGAATAACAGATTGTCGGTTTTTTTATCTTGTGTTTATGCGGTTTTTTGCTTTAATGACAGATAAATAACCGAAAAAA
>JAZUHA010000217.1:0-4712 GCA_045641485.1 Acutalibacteraceae bacterium | reverse complement strand
ATGATTACGATACTCTTGTTATAACCGGTCCGAATACGGGCGGTAAAACCGTTGCCGTAAAAACGCTCGGTCTGCTTTGCGCCATGGCAGGGTGCGGACTTATGATTCCGGCAGGAGACGAAAGCGTTGTTTCCGTATTTGATACCATACTTGCCGATATCGGTGACGAACAGAGCATAGAACAGTCGCTTTCCACATTTTCGTCGCACATGGTAAATATTGTAAATGTTTTAAATGTCGCAAACGAAAAATCACTCGTGCTCATAGATGAATTGGGTGCCGGAACAGACCCCGTAGAGGGTGCGGCGCTTGCAACCGCCATACTCGAACAGTTGAGTATTCAGGGGGCAAAGGTTGCCGCCACCACTCATTATGCGGAACTTAAAGAGTACGCTTTGCAGACATACCGTGTAGAGAACGCTTCGTGTGAATTTGATGTTGAATCTTTAAAACCCACTTACCGTCTTTTAACCGGTATTCCGGGCAGGTCAAATGCTTTTGCAATTTCGGAAAGACTCGGCATAAAAAGTGAGATAATCACCCGTGCAAAGGAACTTGTTTCCGCAGAAAACACACGGTTTGAAGATGTTGTGGATATGCTTGAAAAAAGCCGTCTTGAAATGGAAAAAGAGAAAGAAACGGCGCTTTTTGTAAAAGAAGAAGCCGAAAAAGAACGGGAAAAAGCGAAAGCAATTTTAAAAGAGGCCGAATTAAGACGGGATAAAGAAATAGAAAATGCAAGAGGCGAAGCGTTGAGAATTGTTGATAATGCAAGGCGTGAAGCAAATGCACTTCTTTTTGAGGTTGAAAAGCTGAAAAAAGAAGCGAAAAGTGCCAAAAATGCCGAAGAACTTTTAAGAAAAGCGAAAAGTTCGGTCAATTCACACCTTAACGCCATAGACGATGCCGTTAATCCCATTCTCGGCAATATTGACGATGATGAAGACTATGTGCTTCCCCGTGAACTTGTTGTCGGTGATACGGTTTACTGTAAAACAATCGGTAAAAATGCCACTGTTACCGCAGTAAACGGTAAAAAAGGTTCTGTGGAAATAACCGCCGGTATGCTTAAAATGAAAGCGGATATCGGGAGTTTAAGGCTTATTGAAAATAAAAAGCAGGATAATAAAACAAAAGGCGTTGCCAAAACCCGAACAAAAATCGGCGGGGGAGTAGCCGAGATGAATGTAAGTAACCGTTGTGATTTGCGTGGGCTTATGTGTGACGAGGCAATTCTCGTGCTTGACAGATTTGTAGATGATATCACTCTTTCCGGGCTTACGGAATTTACGGTTATTCACGGTAAGGGAACGGGCGCTTTAAGAAACGCCGTTAAGGATTATTTAAAACATGACTCCCGAATAAAAACGTTCCGTCTCGGAACATTCGGAGAGGGCGAGAACGGCGTTACCATAGCAGAACTTAAATAACTATTTAAGGGGAAGTGATAATAATGCTTCGTGTTTTTTTCGGTGATATGCCGGAAGCGGTATACAATACTTCGGTATATTTTGATAACACTTATCTTGACAGTTGGATTACAAACGAAGAATCAAAAAAAATAATTAAAAGCATAGATAAAGCGGAAGTTTTGAGTGCCGGTGCCGTTGAAAGCAGTGTTCTCGGTGTGATTCCCGTAAAACAACTGTCGGGAGGTACAAAAACGCTTCTTCTTCTGAAGTTTGATGACAGCAGAATTTTTAATGTTTCAACCTGCGGTGATAACTGTGCAAAATGGATTTTAAAAATTGCAGAAGAAAGTGAAAAAGATTTAACCGTTAATCTTCATCATTTAATGAATTTCGGCGAAGAACCGTTTGAAATAATGATAGCGAATGACAATACTGTTGTGAAAAATGCAAAAGAGTATGTTTTATCGGCGGCAAAATACTTGTAAGGCGGTGGATATATGACGGGAAAACATACCGTTTTAATAAAAAACAGGCGTGTTCAATATAAATTTTCAGTCGAGAGAAATATCACGGTTTTAAAAGGCGACAGCGCAACCGGTAAAACCACATTGATAGATATGCTTTTTGAGTATCGCAGAAACGGTGAAGACAGCGGAATATCGGTATTGTGTGATAAAAAGTGCGAGGTGTTGACGGGGGTTCGCTGGAAAGAAAATCTTTCTTCTGTTAAAGACAGTATCGTATTTATTGATGAGGGTGACAGTTTTGTGCTTTCGGAAGATTTTGCGATTGCCGTAAAAAACAGTGATAATTATTATGTGATAGCAACAAGAAGCAATTTATATAATCTGCCGTACAGTATAAAAGAAGTTTACGGAATAAGAAATGTTTCCGGTAACAAGTATGAGGGAACAAAAAGGATTTACAGTGAATTTTATAAACTGTATGAAAACAACCCGAATAATGACGGTACACCGGAATGTGTAATTACCGAAGATTCAAATTCCGGCTTTGAGTTTATTGAAAATGTTTTCGGTGAGCGTATGCCATGTGTTTCGGCTTGCGGAAAATCAAATATCTGGAGAGAAATTATAAAAAGAAAAGAAAACACGGTAGCTGTTTTTGCCGACGGTTCCGCATTCGGTTGCGAGATTGAAAGGCTGTTATCGTTGAGATATGTAAAAAATCTTTTGGTTTATATGCCGGAGTCATTTGAGTATGTTTTGTTAAAATCGGGTTTAATTGTAGGTGTTGAAAATCTTTTGGAAAATCCTTATGACCATATAGAAAGTTCGTTGTTTTTCAGTTGGGAAAGATATTTCACAAAAATCATTACCGAAAAAACATACGGTACATATTTTGAGTATTCAAAAGAACATATAAACCCCAACTATCTTCACGAAAAAGAAAAAGCAAAAATTTTGAAAGTGCTCGATATTAAATAAGTATACGGAAAGGAAATGTGAAATGGGAAAAACACGCTGGTATAAAGATGCGGTTGTTTATCAGATTTACCCCCGCAGTTTTTGTGACAGTAACGGGGACGGTATTGGTGATATAAGAGGTATTATTTCAAAGCTTGATTATTTAAAGGACTTGGGTGTAACCTGTGTGTGGCTCAGCCCGTGCTATAAATCACCGAATGCAGATAACGGCTACGATATAAGCGATTACCGTGATATTATGGACGAGTTCGGTACACTTGAAGACTGGCAGGAAATGGCAGACGGTATGCACGAGAGAGGCATACGCCTTGTTATGGACTTAGTTGTAAATCATACAAGTGATGAGCACGAATGGTTTAAACAGTCAAGAAGCAGTAAGGATAACCCGTACCGAGACTATTATATCTGGCGTAAGGGTAAAGGCAAAGACGGTAAAACACCGCCTAATAACTGGACTTCGAGATTTACGGGCTCCGCCTGGGAGTATGATGAAACAACGGGTGAATTTTATCTTCATCTGTTCCATAAAAAACAGCCCGACCTTAACTGGGATAACCCGAAAGTCAGGCAGGAAGTTGCGGATATCTGCAATTACTGGTTCGATAAAGGTGTAGACGGTTTCCGTTGCGACGTTATTACATATATAAGTAAAGACGGTAATTTCCCCGACGGTAAATTTAATCCCGTTGTCTGCGGAGACGAGCATTTTGTTATAGGTCCTCACTATCACGAGTATATCCACGAACTTAACGAAAAATCTTTTTCAAAGTATGATACCATGACCGTAGGCGAAGCGCAGGGCATTACAATAGATAACGCCTTTGAGTGTGTAGATGAAAGTAAAGGCGAACTTGACTGCGTATTTACATTTGAGCATCAGACAGAAGTTGACTCGTTCCTTACAACGGTTCCGAAGCCGTTCAGCCTTGTTAAGTGGAAAGAAGTATTTTCAAACTGGCAGTCGCTTCCCGAAACATGCTGGAACTCTCTGTATATAGAAAATCACGACTATTCAAGATGTCTGCCGAGATACGGAAAACTCGAATACCGTGAAAAAGTTGCAAAAATGCTTGCAATCAGTATAAATTTCTTAAGAGGAACACCGTATATTTATCAGGGACAGGAAATCGGTATGACAAATTTCAGCGACTTAAAGCCCGAAGAATATAAGGATGTTGTTTCGTTGCAGGTGTATGATATTGCAAAGAAAATCCCGTTTATTAAACCCGTTGTAAGATGGGGACTTAATAAAAAAGCAAGAGACCATGCAAGAGCGCCGATGCAGTGGAACAAAACCGAAAATGCCGGTTTTTCAAGCGGTACACCGTGGATGGCGGTAAACCCGAATTATACAGAAATAAATGTAGAAGACGCTCTTAAGGATAAAAACAGTATCTGGTATTTTTACCGTGAAATAAACCATTTGAGGCTGGGTAACGAGATAATCAAAAAAGGCTCCTATAAACAGTATTATCCGAAAGATAAAAACCTCTGGGTTTACGAAAGAGCATATAACGGTAAAAAATATGTGGTAATCGCAAGTTATACCGATAAGGAAGTAAACTTTACATTGCCCGAAGAACTTTTTTATAAGAATTGCAAAACGGTTATTCATAACTACGACGAAGAAATTTTCCTCAAAAATATGAAACTGAAACCGTATGAAGCAGTTGTGTTTGAAGTGTGTTAGCTTTTAGTTTTTAGCCTGAATAATCGTTACTTTATTCTCCGATATTTACCCTTTTTTCAGTGAGGAATTAGGAATGAGGAGTGAGGAATTTCGGGGCTTCGCCGAATTATATCACATTGTGAATAACTGTTAGTTCACACTTTCATATTTTATTTTTCATTACAA
>JAZUHA010000216.1:0-4124 GCA_045641485.1 Acutalibacteraceae bacterium | reverse complement strand
GAATAATTCTTTTTCCAGTTTGAAACAGTTGAACTGAAATTGACTGTTGCTGCTGCTTTTGCAGCACCGCCGATTGCTGTTAAATCACAACCGCCCGACAGTCTTCCGAATACCTGATGAATGTTTAAAAGTGCTTTTGCCTGCTCCGGAATTGTTAATGAAAGAAACTTCTCTTTTCCGTTTTCCAAAATCGAAAGAGGCGGATTGACACGCTTTTTGTAAATGCTGTTTTTTAATTTATCAAGGTAAATATCATATAACTTTATGTTGTTTTCTGCTGAAATCTCATCAAAAACCTCGTCGAACAGATATTTCGGGTTATCAGCCATCTTTTTTACAAGAACTTCGATTTTTTTCAGATAAAATTGCCAGAATTTATCTTCGGAAAACTGCATTACAGGCTGTGCGATTAAACATTTTCCGCCACTTCCGATACCGGCAATACAAACTCTGAAGCCGTCAAGAGAGAGCATTGTGTTTACTTTCCACGGTCTCATACCCAACGGAAAAGAAACTTCTTCAACATCTTTACCGAGAATATGTTTTAATCGTATATACGAGTATTCTTTTGCAAAATTTCTGTCTGCAAGGAACTTATTGCCATACAGCATTTCCACAGACATAATAATTGTTTCGTTCTTTTTACCCGATTTATATTTTACGGGAATATAGAACATTGCACCGGCTCTGTTATATCCTCCGTATTTTTCTGTCGGCAATCCTTTTTTTATGGGTGTTAGTCCTTCTGCGGCAGATACAAGTTGTTGGGCAAAAAGTCCGCCTCGTTTAAAATAAGAATATTTTGTAAAGTGTGCGGTATTTTTTACTGCTGTTGCTTTAACTTTGGCAAGCATATTTTCTCCGTCCCAAACGGTTTCGTCACCGCAAATCAGGGGATAAGTAAACAGTGTTTTAACTTTTATGCTGTATTTTGATTTTACATTAAACCAATATCTTTTGAATTTCATATCATAAACATTGCCTGTAACAATATTCAGATATGCATCTACTGCATGGTGAAGGTCATTAAAACTTCGTGATTTAAGTAAATCAAATTCCTGACGGAACTCGGAAACAAGACGGGCACGGCTGTAAATTATTTCAGCATCGGGAAAACGCTCTTTTAAAAGTGTTGCAACAGCCTTTGTTGATTGCGATGTTTCCGTAAGCTGTCTGTTAATAAATGCGTATCTTTCATCTTCGGTAAAGGGAGTAGAACGGGTGAGTCTTTTATATTTTTCTTCACTTATGAGTCCGACTTTTTTATAATATTCCCAAGTTGTGTGCATTTCGTTTCTGATTTTTTCCGCAATCGGATATGTATCGCTTTTTGCTCCGTTTTCCTTTGACAAAACAAGAACTTTATTGTTTATTATACTGTCATCTTTAACAAATGCCTGCGGATAAATATGGTCGATATCATATTCCTTTGAACCGAGTTTTTCGAGAGATATTGGTGTTTTGCTGTACATAGATTTGCCGAGTTGCATATAGTAAAGAAACAATTTGTCACTTCTTAATTTGTTATCGGCATAATCGCCCATTTTTTCAAGTTGCTCTTTTAAATATCTTACATCTTCGTCTCTGCATTCTTTATACAGTTCAAGTATCTGTTGTTTTCTTGTTTTTGTTCGTTTGTTCTTTTGGTTTTCGTCTGCACCTCTTGTCATTTCTACAAATATTTTCTTCGGCTCTCCGAAAGCTTTGTAAATATCGTTTACAATATCAAGTGTTCTGTAAACGGGACGTTTTACTGCGTTTGAAATATACATCTCGTCAAGACGGTCTTTCAACGTTGATTTGTGTTCGGAATAATACTCTTTTTTGAAGTCGTCACATACTTTTGCAAAGGTGAAATTGTCCGAAAGTAATTCCATAAGATTGTTTTGTGTATTCCACATAGCATCTATAACGGTAAATACTTCGCCTGTTTCTTTGTTTGCACCTTCAATTTCACTTAAGAATTTTCGTGATAGTCTGCCGAAATCATTGAATTTAAGCGAACAGATATATTTTCTGTCTTCTTCCGAAACTGCGGGATATTTAGCAAACAACCATTTTGCGAGTCTGGTTTTATCTTCTGCGTATGAGCCTCTTTCTATAATTCTTTCCGCATCTGCTTCGGTAAGTTTGCCGGTTGAAATGAGTTTTTTAAATGCTATATGTGATGAAAGACTTGAATTTATATTTATGTCAATTCCGGTAACAAGATCGTCTTCATCTTTATTGATAAAACCGTTGCATATTAAAAATTCAATTATTTTCTTTTTGCTTAATTTCTTCTTGTTAAGGAATAGTTCATTATATATTCTCTGTTTTGTTTCTACCTCTATTTTTTGATTATTGATTTTGATGTTGTTTATTTCATTAAGCACTGTGAATTTTTGGTATAAAAGAGAATATTTCGGTAAAACCGGCTCACCGGGAAGATATGTGCAGGTATTTGTCATTCTCTTAATAAATTCTTCTTCACTTGCATCTGTGTCAATGAGTTTATCAAAATTCCACGGATAAATTTTACCCTCGGCTTTTCTTACAAACCATGCTTTTTCAGAAGTTTTGTTAAGCGGTCCTACATAATATGGAATTTTAAACATAAATACCGAGCGGATTTTGTCACTTACCGTCAGCCCGTCTGCATCGGCTTCTTTTAAGAACGGAAGATAGTTTTCCGCATTTTGCAATATTTTATCAAGTTCATACCAATAAAGTTGATGCGGAATAACTCTGTTATCTGTGTTCTTCTGTTTCGGCAAAAACTTAAGCAGTTCAAGCCGGGACTTCATATCATTGAATTTTTCTACATCTTCTTCATTCGGTACGGTATTTTCAATGATTTTTAATATGTATTTTGAAAAATCTTCAATATTCTTTTTTTTGAGTTTGCAGGCATCTTTTTCATCTGTATGGTAAGAGTAAGCAGAATAATTGTCTTTACCTATTTCACGGAAAACTTCATAATATTTGTTGTTTGCATATTTTTTGATATAATATTTTAAAAATTTCAGGTCTTCTTTGTGCTGTTCGTAAACGGCAACCTTTGATTCCGATACGGTGCTGTGGCAGCCGAGAGATTCAACAAGCAATGACCAATCATATATCTTTCTCAATTCTTCGATTAAATCAAAATCGTCACCGACAGATGATGAAATTTCTCCGAGTTTGTCGTCGTCCGTAGTTAATGATACAGAGCCTGCTTCATCATACTCATCATTACAGAATAAATCCTTGAGTTTTACGGTTCCGCCGGCAATCAATTTTATAATCGCATCACGGCTGTAAGGAAAATCTTCTGTTGCTTCTTTTGGAGGTGTTTTGCCCCCGTAAAGTAAATTTTTAAGTTCTTTGTATTTTGAGGTAACTCCGGATTTTTTCTTAAGTATGGTTTCGAGAAGGGATACATCTTTACATTCCCACGGTGTGCAGTATTCTTTGGTTTCGGTAAAAAACTTAATAAAAGAATCATATACGGAAATGAAATCCGTTATATCCGAAATGTTTGATTTATCTATGTTATTTAAAAAATGCCCTCTGTGAGCAACAAGCCAGGAGCAGGCAAGATACACAAGCCTTACATCGTGAGGCTCTTTGCTCGACATAAGTTCTTTTATTAAGTGATGTATTGTCGGGTACAATTTATAATAATCTTTATCCGTAAAAGTTTTATCATTAAAAAGTATGTAGTTGTCTCCCGTATCTTCTCTGTACAGAAAACTTTCTTTTTGTCTTATATAAAAGCGGGGGTCGGTTTTTGATATTTCTTTTGCAAATAGTTCCTGAATCAAAAGAACTCTCTGTTGACGGCGGTCAAGTCTTCTTCTTGCGGAACGAAAACTCCTCCTGTCTGTCTGCAAAGAGGCTTCGTCAAAAAGAGTGACGCCCCAGGCAGGTTTGCCCTTGAATTTCAGAAGATTATATTCTTTATCGGTAACGGCATGTCCTACGGAGTCCGTTCCGATGTCAACTCCTAAATAATAATTTTTTTGGTAAGTAGTAAAATAAAGATTCCAAAATAGGGAATAAAAAGAGATCCGCATTGAAACCTGTGGTATAATTTAAGCGACCAAACCTAAAACACCGGAGGTAACAATATGGATCGCTTAAATAATAACACAAATAAAGGA
>JAZUHA010000215.1:0-5413 GCA_045641485.1 Acutalibacteraceae bacterium | reverse complement strand
GGCATCCGCGGCGGCAGGCGGCGGGGTAAAGATATACGGCGTGAGAAACGTCGGTCAGCTCGTCGCACATTTCAGAGGAGAGGCGAAGATCGTGCCGGTGACCGAGCCGCCCGAAAGATATGAGGGCGACATGCGCCGAGTTTACGGCGATTTTTCGCAGATAAAAGAACTTTGCGACGGTTACGGCGTTCGGTACATTATAAAAAGAACCGAACTTGCGGATATTATTTTTAACATAAGAAAAGAGCAAAACCCGTGCAGTTTATGTGCAAGAATGAGGCGGGGTATTCTGCACGATACGGCAAAAGAAAACGGCTGTAATAAAATCGCTCTCGGTCATCATCTTGACGATGCCGCAGAAACTTTTCTTATGAATCTTTTTAACGAATCAAGAATAGGCTGTTTTTCACCCGTTACATATCTGTCACGAAAAGATATAACAATGATAAGACCGCTTATTTATCTTACGGAAGCGCAGATACTTTCCGCCTCAGAGCGGTATTCACTCCCCGTTACAAAGAGCAAATGCCCCGCAAACGAAAATACAGAACGGGAAACAACTAAAATACTTTTAAAAGAACTTTCGGAAAAATACGGCGATGTGCCGTCAAAGATTATTTCCGCACTTAAAAAAAGCAACACAGATAACTGGTAAAGGTTGGTGAAAATATGACGGATATTAAAGAAACTTTCGGTTCTATGGTATTTAATGAAACAGTCATGAGAGAAAAACTGCCGAAAGACACATATAAATCACTTATGGAAACCGTCAAATACGGTAATCCCCTGCACATAGACACGGCAAATGTCATAGCCCATGCCATGAAAGAATGGGCAGTTGAAAAAGGTGCTACACATTTTACACACTGGTTTCAGCCGATGACCGATGTTACCGCCGAAAAGCACGACAGTTTTATTAAACCCGTTTCAGGCGGCAAGGTTTTACTTGAATTTTCCGGCAAAACACTTGTAAGAGGTGAGCCCGATGCCTCCTCTCTTCCGAGCGGCGGACTTCGCTCTACATTTGAAGCAAGAGGCTATACGGCATGGGACCCGACTTCTTTCGCTTTTATTAAAGATAATACGCTCTGCATTCCGACTGCATTCTGCTCTTACGGCGGTGAAGCACTCGATAAAAAAACTCCGCTTCTTCGCTCAATGCAGGCAGTTGAAACGCAGGCTTTAAGACTTTTAAAACTTTTCGGTGATACCGAAACAAAAAGAGTTATTACAACCGTTGGCGCAGAACAGGAGTATTTCCTCGTCGATAAAAATGTTTACAAAAAGCGCCCCGATTTAAAATATTGCAACCGCACGCTTTTCGGTGCTAAATCAATAAAAGGTCAGGAACTTGACGATCACTATTTCGGTAAAATAAATACCCGTGTTTCCGAATTTATGAAAGAACTTGACAGTGAACTTTGGAAACTCGGTATTCCCGCTAAAACAAAGCACAATGAAACAGCACCCGCACAGCACGAACTTGCACCCGTATTTACTACCGCAAACATCTCAACAGACCATAATCAGCTTATTATGGAAATGATGAAAACAGTTGCGGAACGCCACGGAATGGTTTGCATACTTCACGAAAAACCGTTTGAGGGCATTAACGGAAGCGGTAAGCACAACAACTGGGCTATTTCCACCGACAAAGGTGTAAATCTGCTTGAGCCCGGTGACACACCGTCACAGAACACAATATTCCTTTTATTCTTAAGCGCCGTAATAAAAGCGGTTGACGATTATCAGGAAATCTTAAGGGCTTCCGTTGCCACTGCCGGTAATGACCACCGTCTCGGCTCAAGTGAGGCGCCGCCTGCAATAATCTCCGTGTTTTTGGGCGACGAATTAACGGAAATTTTCAAAGCACTTGAAGACGGTACTTTATATAAAGACAAAAAACCGACAGATTTGCAAACCGGTGTTAAGGTTTTACCGCCTTTACCGCAGGATACTACCGACAGAAACAGAACCTCACCCGTTGCATTTACGGGTAATAAGTTCGAGTTCCGTATGCTCGGCTCCGCTTCCTCTATAGCAGATTTAAACACAACAATAAACACGGCTGTTGCCGAAGTCCTTTCTGAATTTTCCGATGAACTTGAAGCAAGCGGCGATATTGATACTGCTGTTTTAACACTTATAAAAAGAAACATTAAAAGCCACGAAAGGATTTTATTTAACGGCAACAACTACTCTGACGAATGGATAAAAGAAGCAAAAGACAGAGGTCTTTCCAACCTTAAAACCTCGGCAGACGCACTCCCCTCACTGACCGATAAAAAGAGTCTGGAATTATTTAAAAAGCACTCTGTCTTTACGGAAAACGAACTGATTTCACGCAGAGACATTAAACTTGATATGTATGCAAAAACAATCAAAATAGAAGCCTCCTGCATGAATGAAATGGTAAACAGAGATATTCTTCCCGCAATACTTAAATACAAAAACTTTCTTGCGGAAAGTCTTTTAAATCTTAAAAATGCGGGACTTGATGTATCTGTTTCACCCGAAAAAACAATACTTGCCGATTTACACAAATTGTCTCAGAAACTTTTAAGAACTTCCAAGAAACTTGAAACGCTGATTAACAAATACAGTCTGAACTTCGGTGAACATGCCGTATATTACGCCAACACCGTAATCCCAGTTATGAACGATTTAAGAAAATATGCTGACGAAGCGGAAACCGTTATGCCGAGAGAACTCTGGCCCTTCCCGAATTACAGTGAGATACTTTACAGTGTAAAATAGCAGTGGTTAGGCAAAATCGCATTGCGATTTCAGGCACGCCTTCGGCGCAGGATTCAGGCAAAAATGCTTTGCATTTTCAGGATAATAAAAATCGGTTTACCGTTCTAAACGATAAACCGATTTTTTGTATTATATTCGCTCAATATACTATATATGAACACTAATCACTAACCACTAACCACTAACCACTAACCCCTAATCCCTTTTATCACGAAAAAAGAATCTGTGAATACACTTGCGGCAGAGCATCCGCACAGTCAGACGGGAGCATTGCAATTTCCGAATAACGTTGTTTTAATATATCTGCCGTTTTACCGTGAATATATGCACCTGCACAGGCGGAAATAAACAAGTCACGCTTTGAAGAAGCAAAAAGTCCGGCAATTATTCCCGAAAGTAAATCTCCCGAGCCGCCTTTTGAAAGACCGCTGTTTCCGGTATTATTTTTATATACTTTTCTTTGATTATATGAAGCAACAAGTGTTTCGTGACCTTTAAGTAAAACCGTAACTTTATATTTATCGGCAAAGTTTTCGGCACACTCCTGCCTTTTTGCTTCAACCTCCGTTGCCGTTGCGCCGACAAGTCTTGCCATTTCTCCCGGGTGCGGAGTTAAAAGTATATCGCACGTTCTGTTTAAAAGACTATCGGGATTATGCGAAAGACAGTTTAAGCCGTCCGCATCAATAATAAGCGGTGTCTTATTCTCCGTGACCAATTTTTCGCAAAACACGGAAATATCGTCATCTGCCGTACAACCGCAACCGAAAACAACAACATCGCAAAGAGAAGCTTCGTTTAATATTTTTTCTGTTTCAGTTTTACTTATATGACCGTTTTCGGATTTAAGCGGAACAAAAATACATTCGGTAAGCTGCGACATCAAAGGGACGGTAAGTTCTTCGGGAAAAGCAATCTTTACAATACCCACACCGCTTCTTAATGCACCTTTTGCCGCAAGAACACAGCATCCGCACATAGTACTGCTGCCGGCAATTATAAGAACCTTTCCGAAATCACCTTTATTTGTATTAACTTTTCTTTTGGGAAGAAAGTTTCTTATATCACTGTTATTAAAAATAAATATATCTCGCATAAAAACTCCTTATAGTAAAACCTCACACTCATTATAAGCGTGAGGTATAATTAAATCAAGAAAAAGTTGACTCATAGTATAAACTTTATGCAAAACCGTTTAAATTTCAGCAAAATCCTTATTATTTTTATGCAATTCTCTTTCTGTTATCTTTATTGTGCATTTTTGTTTTTGGCGACATAACACAAATATCGGCACGGGAAGACTTTTTACTAAACTTTTGTTCTGCCGTAATTATGCACGCTTTCACAAAACATTTAATAAACTTAAAAACTTTTCTTTCAAACTCGGCAACTTTATCTTCGTGATAAAAGCCTATACAAATGGCAGCAAGTATAAGTAATTCGATAACAGCTTTAAAAATTGTTAATGTTGACATATTTATTCCTCCGAACGTTACAGAACATTTGTTTTTGTTTGTCTATAGTATATACCAATTTTTGTAAATGTCAAGACAAATGTTCGGTCTTTTTGTGATTTTGAGTACAAAAAAGGGTACTTTAGTCGAATTTTGAAGAAAAATCCGATTTTTTGATACGAAAATTTGTTCTTTTCACGGTAAATTAAAAATTTTCCCGACTTGACAGACAGAAAAAATTATTGTATCTTTTAAAAAATATATTCAAGAGAGATATAAATATGTATATATGTAATGACTGTCCGAGAAAATGTAATATAAAAAGAGACGCCCTCCCGGAAAACGGCAAAGGCTTTTGCGGTGTGGGTACTCTGCCTGTTGTGGCAAGAGCCGCACTCCATTTTTGGGAGGAGCCGCCTATAAGCGGAACAAACGGAAGCGGAACTGTATTTTTTTGCGGGTGTAACTTAAGATGTATATACTGCCAGAATATCGAAATAAGCAGAGGGAAAAAAGGTAAGCAAATCAGCATTGAAAGACTTAAGGAAATATATTCTGAACTTATTAAAAAAGGTGCGCATAACATAAATCTTGTTACGCCCACCCATTTTACAGATGCAGTTTTAAAGTCCCTCGACTCTCCCCTGCCCGTTCCCGTTGTTTACAACTGCGGAGGATATGAAAATATTGATACACTTAAAAAGTTAAAAGGCAAAATACAAATATATATCCCCGATTTAAAATACGGCGATAACAAATTAGCCGAAAAATATTCAAATGCCCGTAATTATTTTGAAACAGCAACAGAAGCCGTAAAAGAAATGTATGCACAAGTAGGAAAATACGAGATTGACGAAAACGGAATAATGAAAAAAGGTGTTATCATTCGCCATCTTGTTTTGCCCGGTCAAATTGAAAACAGCAAAAAAGTTATTGATTGGGTGAAAGAAAACTTTAAAAGCGGAGAAGTTCTTTTCAGTCTTATGAGCCAATATACACCTAACAAAAACTGCAATATTGACGAACTCGGCAGAAGATTGACAGAGGAAGAATACGAAGAAATATCGGAATACCTGTACGAAAGCGGAATTGATGACGGGTTTATGCAGGAACTTTCTTCCGCAAAAGAAGAATACACCCCACCGTTTGACTTGTCGGGTGTATAATTCTTATAAGTTTTCATATTCTTCTATTTTTTTACC
>JAZUHA010000214.1:0-2762 GCA_045641485.1 Acutalibacteraceae bacterium | reverse complement strand
AGCAATGAATTTTCAAAATTCATTTTGCGCTCAGCTCCTTTTTGTTCTTTATTAATCCAATATTATTTCAAGACAATTGTCATATCCTTTATGATATGCACAACTTACGGTTTTCGTTTTTCCGTTTGCCGATACGGTTACGTCATAGTCACCGTAGAATCCTTTAACAAACGCCAAACCGCTTGCATCTGTGGTTGCTTTTGCATTGCGAGTCCACCATTTGTTGTATACCAAATCCTCATAAACTTCGGCGCCCGGTTTTTTGTTCCATGCCGTGTCATACATAGGCGAAAATTCCTGAAAGTTTGAGCCGTCCCAGAATCCCCACAATGTAAATCCGTCCATATTTTCTTCTGCAAATGCACCTATTAATACATCGCGAAAAATATTTGCCTGAAATTCTTCCAAAGGATTACCGCACGAAAATTCTGTTACCTGGATTCTCAATTTCATAAAAAACAACTGAAAAAAATCGGTTGACAAAATACGGTAAAATGTTGTATGATAAGGTCCCGAGTTTGACAGTTAGCACAGTAAAAAGCACCTTCAATCCCTTGATATTACTGGGTTTTAGGTGCTTTTGTTTTTGAACAAAAAGTGCACAATATTTTATTTCTTTGTAGTTAAAATTATTTTTTTCATTTTATCTATCGGAATGATTTCGTTATCTGTTCTATGCCCTAAAATATTATGTAAATCGTCAGTTGTTTCATTTTTTTCATATATCGGCACGTATCCGTTTCCTCGCAAATACAAGAACTCTATTGATTTTAGTGTATTTAGTATTTGCTCAGTTGTGTATTTGTTGTACAACATTTTTTCTAATATCCTGTATATAGTTAAAGCGATAAAACATATTGTAAAATGAGCCTTTATTCTTTCATCTTTTGACAAATACACCGGTCGAGCTTTAAATTCGGTTTTCATTATGCGAAAACTTTCTTCAATCTCCCAACGCCTTTTATTTATCTTTATTATCGTTTGCACATCATCTTCAAGATTTGTACATACAGCATAGAATCCATCGTATCGGCTTTCTTCGGAAATTAATTCGTCATTTAGCGAATATACTTTTTTGTCAGCAATTTCACCGTCAGAGGTAACGGAAGTCCTGTTGATAAATCTTTTGTAATCATTTTGTTTACAACTATCTATTTTTTGTGAATTAACTGTCATTGATTTTATTGCTCTTTCGATTTGTTCGTTGCGTATGCTTGCTTGGTAGTTGCGATATTTAACGGAATATGTTACGATTAGACGTTGTTCTAATCCATTTTCATTTATCCAACGTTCTTTAAAAAATGTGTAGTCGTGATATATATGTTCATCAATTTCATTGATGTTAAATTTATCTTTCCCGGTTAAGCTCCACCCATCAGGCGATAATGCCCATTCTTTTAAATGTGATTTAAGCTGTTTTACAGATTGATTGGTTACAAAAGCTCTGTCTGCAACATTATTAAATTTCCTGTTTGCAATTGATGAAAGTCCGGCGTCCGTACATACAACAAATTTTGATTTTCCGAAATCTGATATTATCTTTTGTTCGAGAGGTTTCATAGTTGTCTGCTCGTTAGTGTTTCCTTCATTTACACAAAAGGCAAGAGGAATACCGTCTGCATCCATAAACAAACCGAGCTGTACAATCGGATTTGGTCTGTGTTCTTTAGATACTCCATATTGGCGAATACCTTTTGCTTCTTCAATTTCAAAGAAAAAGTTTGTACAGTCATAGTAGAGTATTCCGGTGTTTCTATTTGTAACAGAAAGACTGTTTTTATATAATTCCGATTGGATAAAATCCGTTTCTTCTGCAATTATATCCAATGCACGGTAAACCTGATGAACTTCACAATTTGGTTTCTCCAAAAAGCTTTTTGAAGTTTCAAGTGAAGAAATTTTGGAAGAAGGGGACAATATTCTTGTATACACAAGCATAGAAAGAATACTGTTAATATCGTAACTGAAGTTGTGTCGCTTTGATATTTCTTTTGAAATGCCTTTTAACCCTAACTGATTATATATTTTTTGCAAAAACAAATATCCGCCGGAGAATTTGCATTGTTTGTCTTTATCAATAAACCGATTAGGGGAAAATGTAACCGAAATATCATCAAGTTTCGATGTTTGTTCTTTTTTATTAAGCTCATCGACATAAGCTTTAGCCCATTCATAAGGATTGGAGTTACCGGCTTTTTGCTTGACAACATCTAAATTACCTAATTTTTCAACAACGACACTTGAACGTTTTTTGTTTTCATATATGGATTTGACAACATAAAAGCATTCTGCATTTTTACTTTTTGTAATTTGTAATCTCATAATACATCACCCATATATATTATATCATATTATTACATATTGTGCAAGTAAAATTTTAAAATTTTGACAAAAAAATTCAAGCCACATAAGGCTTGAGACCACTTTTTCTATTTTTTAGCTGTCAAACTCCCGAAATACAGCACATATTATAGATGAAACCATCAGAAATCCCCATATATAATTTATCATTTTAACCCTCCAATCCGATACAAAAGCAATATATTATCAATATACTTTCGGCACAAATTAAAAATTACACTTTTTTTACAAAAATAGTAAAGTATTGACAAGTTGTCAATTACAGTATAGTATAAGTAGGTAGTATATAATATGGGGAGGTATTATTATGCTTAAATCTACAGGTATAGTCAGGAGATTGGACGAACTCGGAAGAGTAACACTGCCAATCGAACTGAGAAAAAGTCTGGACAAGTCGGAGG
>JAZUHA010000213.1:0-10829 GCA_045641485.1 Acutalibacteraceae bacterium | reverse complement strand
GTTCTTTAAAAGCAAAGAATAATAAATCGGTTGATTTTTTATAACATATTAAAGCCGAAAGTTCATATTAAACCGAAAATGACTACAAAATATTATTGAGATACATAACCGGTTATAAATCGGAACGGCTTGCCGTTCCCCGAAATTTTTATCTGTTATCTATTATCTGTTATCTGTTATCTGAAAAAGGGTAAATATCGGAGAACAAACTAACGGTTATTCAGGCTAAAAACTAAATTCTAAAAACTAAAAACTAAAAATCGGCGAAGCCCCGAAATTCCTCACTCCTCATTCCTAATTCCTCACTGAAAAAAGGTAAATATCAGAGAACAAACTAATGGTTATTCAGGCTAAAAACTAAATTCTAAAAACTAAAAACTATTCAAACGTTTCAATTCTTTCTTCCGGAATACCGTATGCAAGGGCTTTTTGATGTGCGGTCGAGCCGAGACGGCATCTTATAACAAGATTATCGCAACCCTGCCACGGATTTGCACCTATTTTGTTAACGGTGTCCGGAATGGTAATTTTAGACATCGCCGTGCAATTTTCAAAGCAGTAATCACCGAGTGACGTAGTACCGAGAGGAAGCGAAACATACGAAAGTTCCGTACAGCCCGCAAACGCTTCACTGCCTACCGCCATATTATCTTTAGACATAAAGAAAACCTGTTTTAATTTTTTACATCCTTTAAATGCTCTGTCGCCTATTGAGGTGATATTTTTGCCTATGTAAACAAGTTCTGCGGATTTACCTTTAAAGCAGTCACTGCCGACTTTTACTATTTTGTTGCCGTTTACCGTAGCCGGTATGACAACCGTTGTGTCGCTTCCCGTGTATTTATTAAGAGTAACCGTTTTACTTTCCGAATCGTAGGTATACTGAAAATCTATCATTTCATTCTGCGGTGCGGATGTTGTTTTGGGAGTTGACGGTTTCTTTGTAGTCTGCGGTGCTTCACTGACGGGCAAAGAATAACCCGGGTCAACATAAACATAACTAACATACACCGTAGGACTTACGGGCTGCTGAACTCCGCTTACGCCGGTAACATCGGAAACACCCGTAACATCAGACGGATTTACTGTAGTTGAAACATCCGTGGAAAGAAGCTGTTCACGGTACTCCTCCCAATCAAAAAGAGTAGTCTGTTCTGCGGGAAAAGAAAACTCTTCGGTAGACGGAGCGCTTGAAAGCGTTGTACCCTGAACGGGTTTATTTTTCTTTTGGGTTAAAAGCCCCACGGTGATAACCGCACCGAGAAGAACAACGGCAACCGCAACGGCAATTATGATTTTTGTTTTTGTTTTCATAAAAAATACCTCTGTGAAATTTTTATCACAGAGGTATTATACAATAAAATTTTAAAAAAGTACATAGCAAATTTTAAATAAAATGTTAATGTTATTCCTTTTCTGTAACCGATGAAGTTTTTAGTGCTTCTTTTTTTGCTTTTTTCAGTTCATAAAGTCTGTCATCGGCAACTTTAACCAACGACGGAATATTTTTAATATCTTCTGTATATTTTGCAAAGCCTATGCTTACGGAAACGCCGTACGGAAGATTTTTATTCCCGGTTATAGTCCTGAGGGTTTCTTCAACATTACGGCAGACGGCACTTGCCGCACCGTCACCTGAAACATCGCCGACAGCCATAAATTCATCTCCGCCGAAACGCCCTACAATAAAATCCTTGGGTACGCCGTATTTGAGCGCCTCCGCTATCGTTATTAAAGCATTATCGCCCTCTACGTGACCGTATTCATCATTTATTCTCTTAAAATCATCGGCATCAATCATAAAAAGGTAAATATTTTTATCGCCGTTTTTGATTTTTCGGGAAAGCGTTTTTAACACTTCGTCTCTTGTGTTGATTTTTGTAAGACTGTCTACCGTAATTTTTGATTCCTGAAATTCTATGTAAACCGCCAGAACAGCCGCTGTATAACCTATTACAAGAACAGGGTAGTCGTAACCGACAATATACTGAAAAATCGTAAAACCGCCCGGGAAAAGCATAAGGACCGAAAGCATAATAAATTTTTTTCTCTGAAAATAATTATTTTTTGAAAATGCTTTAAAAAATGCTTTTACCGAACCGAAAGCAAGATATACCGCCACGGTAACGGCAAGTAAAGTATAAAGAGATCCTCTGTAATAAGCGCCGTATTCATCAATACTGAAAACAAGCCCGGTAAAGGGCGATGTCGCTACCAACACCGAAATAATCAAAACCGGTATCATAAGAAGCAGTCTTGATTTTTGTGTTTTAATTAAAGATGATTTTTGTACCGTTTCTATATAAATAAACCAGAGATAAGACCCAAATACAAGAGAGACAAAGTAAGCCACAAGCGCAATATTCGTTGAAAAAAGAGACAGACGCCACGTCCGGGAATGCGAAAGCATCCACAAAGCATCGGAAACAAAACACGCAATATAAGATAACGATATCTGACGGAAAATAATCATAGGCCGACTGTTGTCCCGTCCGCTTAAAGCCTTAAGAAGAAGTACAATAAGCAAGGCGACACATATAATTTCAACTTCCATATATAGATACGCCGGATTTGACGAAATAATCTGCATTAAATCACCTGCAACAAAAAATAACAGAGCCCCGAAAAAGGCTCTGTCTGAAATCAATAAAGATGCAACTGGCTGACCTCCGAAGGATAGGTCCCTATAGCTTTGCGTCTCTGTCTTCCGACAGATTTGCCTAATATTTTATTTGCTATAAATAATACCACACTTTGCACGGTATTTATATAAGCAAAATCCACAAATTTTTGCAAATTTATATAATGTGATATATATTATTTACACAACTCTCACATTTCTTCCGTCATACCGTCAAAAGCAAGAACAAACGGTTTATTTATAAGCGGCTTACACTCGGAAAATTCGTCTAACGAGTGTTTGGGTGCAATATGATTTATTATGATTTTTTCCGTTTTCATATTGTTTAATTTTTCGCTAATGTCGGGAAGACGGTTATGTGCGGATTCGCAAACAATCAAATCGGTTTTTTCGTTATAAACAAATTCCGGGCAGTCGGAAATATCACGAATCATATCTCCCGTAAAATACACTCTTTTACCCTCGGCTTCCAGAAGAAAACCGTGTGAAGCGGCGTTGTGCATTGTTTTAAATGCGGTAACTTTTACATTTTCATCTTCAAAAACAACACCTTCGGTGTATACATTAAGAGGTACCTCTCTGCCCTGGTCCATTGCCTGCGCAAGAGACCCGAGTGCCAATTTTCCCGCAAGAGTCGGAACAAAAATCGAAGGATTAAGTTCTCTTAAAACTTTAGCCCATGAAAACAGGTCAATAAACTCAACAAGTCCCGAAACATGGTCGCCGTGCATATGAGTTATGAATATGCCGTTTACGTCTTTCGGGTCATATCCGTTGTGAACAAGTGCGGAATATAAAGAAATTCCGGCATCTATTACATATAATTTGCCGTTTACGGTTACCACCGTGCAGGAACAGTATCTGTCTTTTTCGGGAACACCGTGACTTGTTCCGAGAAATTGTATTTTCATTTTTACACACCTCATTTATATAAATATAAAACCATATCCGTTGCTGATTTTTCGCCTAAATAGTATGTACCGAAAGCTGTTGTTTTAAACGAATATTCTTCGGAATACTCACCGTTTACGGGATTAAACCACTTATAGTGATATTCGGTATTCGGTTTAAGATTACCGACAGTGCCCGTACTGACACCTCCTCGGGCGGTTGAATTGGTTTTTTCTGCAATAGAACCGTCTGAAAAAGAATAGAAATATATTACCATTTGTGTATTATCTTTATTTGATGCACACGAATAATAAACCTTTGAGCAGGGTTTGAAATATGCTTTATTATCAAATCTCGGAATAAGGTTATACCATTCGATATTTTTCAAAAATTTAAGCATATATCCGCATTGATATGAACTTTCATATTCAAGAGAATCACGCCACGTGGCATCTTTTTTCTCTTGAGATGTAATTGTATCAAGACCGTCGGAAGAATCGTTTTCTTCGTCATAAATATTCAGATAACTCCATGTATCGTGACCGCCCCAACCGTAACCGTACAAGCCGTTGAGATATGCATTCCACCCCTGCATACGGCTGCCGAAATTTTTAGTCCAGAGGTAACAGTAGGCACCCTCATAATTTATTGACGGTTTACCCTGCGAATTGTACCAGTAATCTTTTTCAACCTCAAACTTACTCTGCTTTGTTTTATCAGGTGACCACTGTGCCGCATACCATGTATGCTCTTTGACATCACGAAAAGCGGAAGTTTCGGCATCTCTGTACACCTTGCACTTATCGGTGGCATTTTTACCGTTTCCGTAAGCGGCGGTTGAGCCGGAATTCTCCTGATGAGCGGATATCGGGTGGTCGTAGGCATCATATTTATCTATATACTCCGCAACAAGTTTATACGGATTGTTGTAATAACACCACTGTCCGTGATTGTCTTCACGCCAATAAAAGTCGTTATCGACTTCCTGCCCCAAAGTCCACAAAACGGGGAATGCACCGTATCTTGCGACCCAATACCTTGACAGTTTTTCAAGATAAATTTTTGCATTTTCCGATAACTCGTGTACTTTTACTTTTTTACCGTCGATTTTTACCGTTGTAAAAGAATCCGCATAACCGCCGTTAAGCTGAATTAAACTTTCCATATCCGACGGGAAGAAAAATTCGGCATTTGCATGAACAAGACCGTTTTCCGCAATAGTCTTAAACTTTCTGTCATAACTCTTAAACCCGTCGATATCCTCTGCGGTAATTCCGTTTTCTGTTTTAAATAAAGCACCTATAGGCTCCGACTGTATAACGGTAAAGCCCTGCGAATACCTTTTTTCGCTGATTATCTTTACCATTTCTTCGGTTTCGTCACCTAAACTCCAATGTGTATCTCCGAGATACAAAAACGGTGTACCGTTATCATAGGTAAAATACTTTTTAAGGTATTTTGTTGTTACAAATCCGTTTTTATATATTTCATATTTACCGCTGTACTGCGAACATACAACTTTACCCGTTTTATTATGAAGTGAAGTATTAAGAGTATCGGAACAAACCGTTTTAAAATACCATGTACCCTCAAGAGGACAAACAAATCTTACTTTATATGTATTGTTTCCGTCCCAGAAGCCCGGTATTTTATATCTTCTGCCGCAACCCTCAAGCACCAAATCAAGAGTTACATCGGAAAATTGGTTGCCATACTGTTTTTCGCTTTCAAAAGTCACTTCGTTCATAACCCATGTTTCGCAACTTAATGTGATATCGGGATTTTCCGCAACAAAGCAATCCGATATATTTTCGTAGGAAACGGGCTGTTCTTCCGCTTTTTCAACGTCGCTTTCATCAATATTAAACAGCGAATTGAAATATCTCATAAACACACTTGAAACTATTCCAGTGAACTGTTCAAATCTGTCGGTAAAAGAAATATTTCTTTCGTCTCCTTTTGCAAAAGAAGTTACCGTTATTACGGGAAGAATTAACGAAATACACAAAATAGCAGAAATAAGTTTTTTCAAAACATTCACCGCCTTGAAAGAATTTTTATAAAAGAAAAATGCAAAAATAATTATAAATCAAACTTAAAGAAGTTTTTACCCGCTTTTAAAGGTAATCTGTTTTTTTCGTAAATAAACACGGCATCCGTATTTTCGGGTACGGTTATGTAAAATTTGATATCTTTTTTGCTTTTTTCATAAGAAACACCGAACACGCCTTTTTCGGTCGTTATGTAACCTTCCGCTTCATTCAGACCGTTCACTATTTTCGGCTCAATATCGACATTTTCATACGCCTTGCTGTATGAACGCTGACGAATTCCGAGAATATACTCAAACAGATATCTTGTTGCGGCGCCGAACATCGGGTGATTTAAAGAGCGTTCCGGATGCCAGTCTTCCCACAAAGTTGTTGCACCGTGCTCCATCATATACCCGAACGAAATATCACCTTTTGACGAAAGCAAATCAAACGCCGTCTGCTCATAGCCGTTATTAAAAAGTATTCTCGGAATAACATCCGTTGCAAGAATACCCGTATCAAGCATACCTCTCAACTTATATTTTTCGCAGGTACTTTTAATTGTATCCGTTCCTCCGAGACCGATATCACACGCAAAGCCGTTTGCACCCTGAACATTACCGCAAAAATCTTTTGTCATGGGGCTGTAATATGCAATCTCTATTGCCCTTTTCATTTTGCATATAAGTTCATCAAGGTGCGCCGTATCATCATTTTCCCCTAAAACATCTGCGATTTCTTTTATCATCATCAGTTGTTTTACAAAAAGTGCGGTATTGACATAGGTTTCGGGAATCTGAAGCCGTGACTTGTAATGCTTTTCGGGAACAAGATATTCCGTGGGAGCGCACCAGTCACCGAGACACCAGTCGTTTTCCTCACGGTAAACAAGCCCGTTTTCGCTTCTGCTTTCCATATATTCTACATATTTAAGCATATTCGGGAAATATTCTTTTAAAATTTCCTTTTCGCCGTACATCTTATAAAATGTGTACGGCACAATTACTATTGCACCGCCCCATGCTGCAGGTCCGCCTCCGCCTCCGACAAAAGGTGCGGTATGCTGAACATGGCCCGTATCGCTTTCCTGACAATCTGCAATATCTTTCATCCATTTTCTGTAAAACTCTTTACTGTCAAGCATCATCATTACGGCTGTACAGCAAAGAGAGCCGTCGCCCGTATAGCCGTGGCGCTCTATATGAGGGCAGTCCGACGGTACACCGCAGTGCATATTATCAAGTTGAGTTCTTATATACGCTTTGTAAATCCAGTTAAGTACCTCATTATCGCACGAAAAATCCGAAGTTACGGGGCAATCCGAATGAACTACCTTAACCGTAACCGGTTCGGCATTATCGGAAACCTCGATATATCTGAAACCGTGCCAGCAAAAATGCGGCTCGTATACATTTCCCGCTTTTGTATTTTTGAAAATTTCCTGCTGAATTTTTCCGCCCGTGGGGAAAAAGTCAAGTTCGCCGTTTTCTGTTAATTTATCGGCATATCTTACGGTAATTTCCGCACCGTCTTCAAGGCATTTTACGGGAGCAAATCCCGAAACCCCCTCTGAAACATCGTATATACTGTATTTTCCGTTATCTTTTAAAAGAACGGGTTTAATTTTTCTTATCACTTTATCCGCAGGCGCTTTTTGTATTTCAAAAGGTGTATCGGGCGCATTTACCTCGGTAACATTCAGCCAGCCGTCTTCCGAAATGCCGATTTCCGAAAAATCTTCAACAGTCAAATTACCGTCAAATCTCTCACCCTCATAGATATCCGAAAAAGTAATATCGCTCTGCTTCCACAACATATCACAGTCGGAAATAACCGTTTCGTTTTCTGTTGTCAAAATAAAGCAAAGTTTCTTTTTTCCGTATGTTAAAATGCTTTCTCCTCTGTCGTACCAACCGTTACCGAGACGAACGGCAAGTGCATTTTCGCCTTTATTAAGATATTCTTCCGCCGAATATTCCAAAACATAAGTATGACTGCCTAATTTATCTTTAAGGTCATACTGCGGTTTCATATTTCTTTTTTCGTATTGTGTATATGCAGGTACAAGTAAATCGTCACTTACTTTTCTGCCGTTAATATACAGTTCAAAAAATCCGAGACCGCAAATTCTGATTTTTGCATTTTTTGTTTCTTTTAAAGTAAAGGTTTTTCTTATGTACGGAGAAGCGCAATCTTCGCACGGTGAAACCCACTTTGCATTTTTAAACATTTCTTTCTGTGTCATAACAAAATCCTTATTTTATCTTATTGAGTATTTTTAAAACTTCAAGCAGACTTTCTTTCGTAACCGTTTCTACGGGTGTATTATTTTTTACGCAATCGGCAAAATATCTTATCTCGTTTGCATAAGCATCGCTTGACGGGAGTTCAAAATCGCTTTTATTTTCGCCGTCTGCACTTTCTTCACAAGGTTTAAATTCATTTCCGTCACAGTCGTAAATCGTCAAACCGTCTCTTTCGAGTGCGACAACTGCTTCACTGAACTGAAAACGGAAACCCATATAGAAAGGATATTTTGCTTTGTACCATGAAGCTTCGGCGGTGATAAAGAAATCGCCGTAATCATAAACGGAAGAAAGATAATCCTGCTCGGGAAGTTCTTTTCTGTTGCACACAAAACTTTCGGGATTACCGAAAGCGTAAACAAGAAAATCAAGGTCGTGTATATGTAAATCAAAAGGAATAAGACCGCTTAATTCTTTATCTGTGTACCAGTTGTTCCAGCCGCCCGACGGATAGCCGCCGAGACGCCACATACTGCCCGAAATAAGTTTTCCGTATTTTTTCGTATCGTAAATCTGTTTTAAAACCTCATACTCATTCCAAAACCTCAAAACCTGTGCAACCATAAATTTTACGCCGTTTTTTTCGGCGGTATCATACAAAAGACCTACATCGCTTTCCTTTAAAGAAATCGGCTTTTCCGAAAGCACGTTTATTCCTTTGTTCATTGCTTTAAGCGCAAATTCGCAGTGAAGAAATGTGGGTAAGCAAACATCTATAATATCAAATTCATTTTCACTTAACATCAAATCAAAATCTGTATATGCTTTTACACCCTCGTAACGTGCCGATTTTTCGGGGCGAATGTCACATATTGCAACAAGTTCTATATCATTCATTTTTTGCCACGACGGAATATGCGCACCGCTTATTCCCCCGCAACCTACAACTCCGACTTTTAACATAGTAACACCTCCGCATTTTTTATTCCCGATTATTTTATCACAGAACGGATTAAAAATATACCGTAATATTGTACTAAAAGAACCTGAAAGTTTTGTTTATGTTAAAACAACTTCCGTTATTGAATATTTATACATATTATGGTAAACTGAAAAAAGTCTTATTTAGGAGAGTGACATTTATGAAAATGAAAATTTTTGCCGTAATAACGGCGGCAATTATGATTTTCTGTATGTTCCCCGCAACCGTTTTTGCTTTATCTTACGAAACATATTACATAGACAGCGTAAACGGTAACGATTTATCAAACGGAACAACAGAAAGCACAGCATGGAAAACCGTAAAAAACATCGGTTCACTTGATTTAAAGCCCGGTGACAGCATTCTTTTCTGCCGTGGCGGAGAATACGAAAGCGAACTTACGCTGACCTCTTCCGGAACAAAAGAAAACCCCGTGGTAATTTCCTGCTACGGTGATGAGAGTAAGCCCCTGCCGCATCTTTATACAAACAATCACGCAGAAGTTTTAAGACTTTTTGACTGTTCTTTTATTACCGTAAGTAATCTTGAAATCACCGCACCCAACGGCGGCGGAATATGGATTGACACTTTGGAAAGCACGAGTGACGGCATTAAAATAGACAACCTTAAAATGCACGATATGCAAAACTGCAATTGGAATTCGAGAGATACATTAAACAAAGGTGCCGCCGGTGCAAGAGCCTGCATTATGGTAAAAGGTCTGCCCTGCCGTTCAAGATACCCCGTAAACAATCTTACGATAACAAACTGTGAAATGTATGACACGGGAAACGGCATAAGCCTTTGGGGTTCGTGGAACGATGAACTTAATCCGTTTGTTGATACCCCTGAGGAAGTTGACCCGATATTCAACGAAAATGCTCTTGTTAAAAATGTTTATTTTCACGATATGGCGGCTGAATCAATAATTGTGGGTATATGTAAAAATGCACTTGTAACAAACTGCCGTTCAATTAACTGCTGTCAGGACGAGGGCACCGACGAAAACGGCAATATAAAATTTTTTAACGCTTCCATGTGGTTCTGGGGAAGCGTCTACAGCACGATAGAATACTGTGAAATATCCGGTCAGAAAAACGCTGGTGACGGTATGGCTGTTGACTTTGACTCATACTCTCACCACTGCACTTATCAGTACATTTACAGCCACGACAACAACTGCTTTATGTGTAACTGCGCTAATTTAGACGGTCAGAAAGGAAACACCGTCAGATACTGCCTTTCCGTAAACGACAACAAAATAAGAAGCCGTGCTTCCGCTTCCGCAGGTGAATTCGGATTTAGTTTTTACAACAACACTCTTATAAACTGCGGTGACGTTTATTTAATAAATCTTCATGATTCACTCGTAGCAAACAACATCATAATTCCTAAAAAAGGCTGTGTTGTTTCAAGTGATGCAGAGGAACTTTTACCCACCGAGAAAAGAAACAACACATATAAAAACAACTGCTATTACAACTGTCCCAACCCGATTTTTGACCTTAATTCACTTAATACTTTACCCGGCTTTATCGGTGACGATTTAACACAACCCGAAAGTTTTATGCTTCGTGATGACTCACCTCTTATAAACGGCGGCTGTGTAATAGAAAATGCACCGGACAAAGACTTTTTCGGAAATACCGTTGTTTCTCAGAACATCGGCTGTTACGGTGAAGTCGGCGTAACGGCAGATACACCCATAGAAAAAGAAAGCGATATACACTTCATCGGAAGAATGATGCTCAATCTTTTGCGCTATCTTATTAACGCCGTGAAGTCTTTATTCGAGGGATAAAAAATGGAACTTTACCTTGTACGCCACGGTCAGAGTATGGCTCAAACGGGAGAAGACCGTTCTCCCGACCCGGCATTAAGTAAAAAAGGACTTTTACAGGCAGAAATGCTCGGTAAAAGTCTTTCGGGTATAAAATTCGATAAAATTTATTCAAGCAGTCTTTCCCGTGCTCTCGGCACGGCGGCAGGTGTTGCAAAAAATCAAAAAGAACATCTGCCTATTGAAATAATTCCCG
>JAZUHA010000212.1:0-3713 GCA_045641485.1 Acutalibacteraceae bacterium | reverse complement strand
TGCAGTAAGATTGGGAACAAGATTATAGAACTGAAAAACAAAACCCACATCATATCTGCGGTATTCTATGAGTCTTTTTTTATCGTACTCGTTTATCAGGTCACCGGCAACACGGACTTTACCGTCGTCGCAGTCATCCATACCGCCGAGAATATTAAGAACGGTTGTTTTACCTGCACCGCTTGTGCCGACAATTACGCAGAACTCGCCCTGCTCAATATTAAAAGTAACACCGTCGGCGGCATTTATTACAACCTCACCCATCTTATATCTTTTATAAACTGAATCAAACTCTATAAAACTCATACTTTTCTGCCTTTCGGTTTATATTAAAGCGGAAAGCCCGCATTTTTATTATCTTTATAATTTTACAATAACAGTCGAATTAAGTCAACCGAAATAATTATGTTTTTACTGTTAAAATATTGCAGGTTTTCACGAAAAAAGTTTATATGCTTCTTTCATAACTGCGGAAGCGACAGGTAAAGCCGCCTCGGCACCCCATCCGCCGTTTTCTATTACAACAACTATTGCAAGCGGACATTCATCGTTTTGCGAAAATCCGAGAAACCACGCATGAGGAGATTTATCGTCGGAAACCTCGGCAGTACCCGTCTTACCGCACATTGAAAGACCGGGAAAGCGCCATTCGCCGTAATTATCACGGACATTATTTCTCATCATACCGGCAAGCACTGCGGCTGTGTCTTCGGAAATATATGTTTCTTTCGTTGTTATATTTTTTGTAATAATTTTACCCGACGGAGAAAGAACTTCATCAACGGCATAAGGCAAAACCGCTGTTCCGTTATTTGCCACGGCACCTGCAACCGTCAGCATGTGATACGGATTTGCAAGAGTCGTAAACTGACCGACACCCGCCCAGGCAAGGTCGCTGTCCTCACAGTTTTTAAGATTAAAACGGCTTTTTTCGGTAAGTTTATTACCGAATTTAAAACTTTTACCGAAGCCGAAACGGGAAGCCTCCGCCGTGAGTGCATCACTGCCGATTTCCACGGCAAGTTCGGCATAAGCACAGTTGCAGGAATTGCGGAAAGCCTTTTTCAAATCCTGCTTACCGTGAGCAGACGGGCATGCTACTTTTACACCGTTTATATAACATTCACCGTCACAGGTATATGACCACTTTGACAAATCTATGTTATTATCAACAGCCGCCGCAGACGTAATGATTTTAAAAACCGAACCCGGAGTATAAAGACCGTCTATAAGTCTGTTTATATAAAGTCCCGAATATTCGTCATTAGAGCCTTTTTCTATATCTTTTACATCGGGCTTATTTCTGATATCAAAATTCGGAGAGGAAACAGAAGCAAGAAGTTCGCCCGTTTTATAATTATACACGGCAACTACGCCTTTTTCCCCGTCAAGAGCATCCAGCGAAGCGGCACAAAGTTCGCTGTCAAGCGTTAATTTAACATCGTTTCCCCTGCCGTATTTTTTTAAAGAGAATATGCCGTTTACGGCACTGTATCCGACAAGTTCACGCTGATATGCCGTCTGAACGCCCGATGCTATATAGCCCTCGCTGTCGCCTACAATATGAAGTGTGGAACGGCGAATTCTTTCGGAATTATTATAAACTCTTTTGCCTTTTTTCGTTTCGGCAAGAACTGTTCCGTTTCTGTCAAGAATATTCCCGGCGGCTGTAAAACTTCCGTTTTTCATTAAATGGGAGTTAGCACGGAGCATTGCCCAGTCCTCGGCATTTTTTGCGAATTTTACACCTAAAAAAACCATTCCCCACAAAACCGCCGCAACAAGAAAAAGAACAACAAATCCCCTTTTAGCCGTTGTTTTCATAATTCTGCCTCCTTTCGGGAGCAGGCTTTACGGGTTTAAAGCTTGCATAAGTTCTTGTATCTGCCGCCTTAACAAAGGCATACAGACAGAAGCACGAAATAACGGAAGAACCGCCCTTACTTATAAACGGAAGCGTAACACCCGTAAGCGGCAGTAAATCCGTTATACCGAACACACTTAACATTGCCTGGAAAAGCATCATACCCGATGCGGCAACAGCGCCTATCGTATAAAAAGTAGATTTTGATTTTAATGAATTTACAACGGAATAAATTGCCACACACGAATAAATCGCCATTGGCAAAAATCCCATAATACAGCCGAATTCCTCACACACAACGCCGAACACAAGATCCTCGGCGGCGGCAAAAACGCCCCGCAACATACCGTTACCGAGACCGAGACCGAACAGCCCGCCGCTGACGGAATATATCATAGCCCTTGTTTGCTGATATCCGCCCTCGTCCATATATTCCCATGCTTTTGTATATGTTGAAAAACGGTCGGCGACATACGGTTTAAAATATATAATGAGCGCCGCACCGAGAGCCGCAACGATACATATAAGAAGAAGTGTTCTTACATCGCCGGAACGCATAAATGCTATAATGATGAATGTAAAGAAAAATATGAGTGCCGCACCGAAATCGTGCATCAGAAACAGTTCACCCACACATGCACCCGCAAAAGCGATATATGCCGTAAGATGACGCATTGACTGAAGTTTTTCAAGAGTACACGCTCCGGCAAAAATGAAAATAACTTTTACGAGTTCCGACGGCTGTAAGGAAATGCCTCCCAAAGAAATCCAGTTAAGTGCGCCGTTTGTAGGGTCTGCAATAAAAAGAGTTACTCCCAAAAGCGCTATCGAAGCAACCGCACCGACTATTCTTAAAAATTTTACAATTTTAATTTGTCTTAAAATTATAATCATGACACAAAACGAAAATATGCCGATTACAACTGCCGCAAGTTGTTTTATAACATCTTCCGGGTAAATACTTGCGCAAACAGCCATTCCGACAGAAGTCAAAAGGAAACTTAACATTTCTATTTCAAAGTTTTGTATTCTTAAGAAAAATGCGGAAAAAGCAACATAAAGCCACTGAACAAGAATAAAAGAAACGAACGTAATTACAACAAGCCCGTTAAATTTACCGCCCGGAGCACACGAAAGAACAAGCGAAATAATATTAAAAATCGTAAGCAATGCCAAAATAACGGGATAAGGCGGTCTGCCTGCCGTACCGCTTTTGTCTTTAATATATTTATATCTTTCAAGCAAAAGAACAAATTCCGCACCGCCGAATGATATTACATCGCCGTCATATAACTCGCACTTTGTTTTGATTTTATTTCCGTTTACAAATACTCCCGATTTTGAATTGGTATCAAACACAGTAAACCCGTGATTGCGAAACACAAAAACGGCGTGAAGCCTTGAAATAGTCGGGTAAGGCAGAACAAGGTCACATTTTTTATTCCTGCCGACAGAAAGTTCTCTGTCATAAAGCGGGATATTTTCACCGGTTACGGTATTTGTAAGAACTCCTCTTACGGGGTCGGTAACTTTTTTTGAAAACATTGCAATAACAATACGAAAAAAGATATATAAAGCTATCGCAACATAGATATACCTTGAAACGGGAAGCAACAAGGATATAGCATCTTTGTACAAAGTAAAATCTCCTAAATATTTATTAGAGGTATAATAACATATATATGCAAAATAATCAATCAGTCAAAGTGTAAGATTTTGTTAAATATTTTTAACATTTTAACATTTTTTTAAATAAACTTAAAACAATTTGCAATCACTTGACTTTACCCGTGTCAATAATGTATTATATGGTAGTAAAAAAAGAAACAGAGGTAAAAATTATGTCCGT
>JAZUHA010000211.1:0-4221 GCA_045641485.1 Acutalibacteraceae bacterium | reverse complement strand
ATAAATAAAAAAATAAAAGCCCGAAAGTCTGTCAAGACCTTCGGGTTTTGGTGCGGATGTTCTTACAGGACTAAACGAAAAAACAAGTAAAATAAGGCTTCGGCAGAGGACGCTGTCATTTTAAAAAACAGTGAAATATTGCCTTGCGGCAATGTAAAATAATTTACTGTCGTAAATTGTGAAATATTCTCGCGACGGCTCGAATGTGAAATGAAATAAATCCACTCACGCCCGCAGGCATTTCACACGCCGTAAGGCGTATTTCACATCCGCAGGATATTTCACAAATCCCGTAAGGAATTTATTTCGTTGAAAAAACACTTGCCGAAGCAAGTGCTTTTTTCATGGTCGGAGTGAGAAGATTCGAACTTCCGGCCTCTTGGTCCCGAACCAAGCGCTCTACCAAACTGAGCCACACCCCGATAAATGCAAAAAGAATTATAACCTAAAATTAAAATAAAATCAAGTGTTTTTGATAAGATATTTTAAATTTTATGATTTTTTTGCATTATTTAAAAGATGTATCGGCTTAACCGAGAGCAACATCAAAAAAAGTCATTACGGCAAATCCGGATATTATGCCCATTGTGGAAAAATAACTGTTTTCGTTTTGGTTTTTTCTGCATTCGGGTATAAGTTCGTGTACGGCAACAAGAATCATTGCCCCTGCCGCAAACGAGAGTGCAAAAGGCATTATTTTTTCAATATAAATAACAAGAATTGCGCCGATAACTCCCGAAATCGGCTCTACAATCCCCGAAGCCTGCCCGATTAAAAAACTTTTAAGCCGTGAATATCCTTCACGTCTTAAAGGAAGCGAAACGGCGGCACCCTCCGGGAAATTCTGAATACCTATGCCTATGGCGATGCTTATTGCGCTCATAAGGCTTTCTGTGCTCACGGAAGCACCTTTTAACGAGCCGAATGCAACGCCTATTGCAAGACCTTCGGGAATATTGTGGAGTGTTACGGAAAGAACAAGCAAAAGAATTTTGTTTTTATCAGAAGGAATTTTTGCTTTTGTTTTGCCGAATGCAGTTTGTATTTTTGTTGCCGTTTTGTCTGAAAAATACATAAAAATACAGCCGAATAAAAAACCGAATGTTACAACAAATGCAGGGGAAAGTAAAGTAATTTTTTCGGCATAATTTACAGCCGGCTCCAAAAGCGACCAGAAACTTGCCGCAATCATTACTCCGGCAGAAAATCCCAAAAGACGGTTCATTGTTTTTAATTTAGGGTTTTTGAATAGTAAAACAACCGCAGAACCCATGGCGGTAATAAGCCATGTGCAGACTGTGGCGGTTAAAGAATATAAAATACAGTTCACAGTTATCACCTTTATATACTATGAACTGTATTTATATTTGTTAAAAATTAAGATATTTTTCCAGATACTTCTCCATAAGATTTTTTGCTTGCTTGTTAAGTTCGGGGTCTTTATCCATGGCGTGACCGGAGTTCGGATAAGTCAGCAGGTCGTGCGGAACACTGTTTTTTTCCAATTCTTCCGTAAACAGCCGGGTGTGTTCGCAGGGTACAAGTTCATCTTGTGCGCCGTGGCAAATGCCCGTGGGAACAACACGGTCGGTGATATAGTAAACGGGCGATATACAAAGAAGTTTTTTCTGCACATCCGCATTGAGCAGAGTCTCTTTGGAAACGGTTGTACCGCAGCAATATGACAGTACTTCGTATTTCCAGTCTTCAAATTCACCGTCGGCACCCAGAAGAAAATCGGGCTTATGGCAATGGGTGGGCGGACAATGGCAGAAAACCGCTACCGGTGTAATGGGGGAAAGTTCGGCTTTTGTATATGCATACATCAGTGAAAGATGTGCGCCCGCAGAACCGCCGAACAGTAAAGCCCTGCTTAAGTTCCTTCCACGCTCTGCGCAAATTGACTTTATTTTTTTCATAGCCTGCGTAATATCGTCCAGTTCATCAAATACCGTCAGTTGTTTATCTACATAGCGGTAGTTCATATTGGCGCAAATATAACCTTTTTCACTCCAGTATTTGCAATCGCCGGTGTGTGCGCTCTTGTCGCAGGACATCCAGCCGCCGCCGTGAATAAACAGAATCAGGCCCGAATCAGTCTTGGGCGTTTTCGGTATATATAAATCAAGAATGTGGCGTTCATGACTGCCGTAGGCTGTGTTTTCCGATATGGTGATGTCCATATATTTTCTCACCTTTCGTTTTTGAATATAAAATAATCATAGCACATTACAAAACAAAAGTAAACTATAGCAAACTATAGCAAACATTAGTGAAGCGTCTTCATTTTTCATTAGCCCCAACGGGGCGACTTCATTGACAAAACCGCCTTTCGGCGGTTTTGTCATGGCACCCCCTGCGGGAATCGAACCCACAACTAACCCTTAGGAGGGGTTTATTATATCCATTTAACTAAGGAGGCTTCTATTTATTTAACGACAGTTATTATACCAAATATTACGGTTTTGTCAAGCAACGGAAAACTTAAATCGGTATTTTTAAACGATGTTTTTTAAAAATGAGACCGAATGTACCTTTTTAAGTGTAATACTCTTATAACTTGTTTTACTTTCTGTTGAATATACGGAAAAACTGTGATATAATACCATATATAAAATGATTTCAGAGGCGAATATGAACAATAAACCGAAACTGAATTTTGAAACTTTAAAACGAATGCAGGATATGACATGGTTTACCCATGCAAAGATTTTTGATGATTTACTTATTGTATCTCAAAAAGAAACCGCCTGTTATATTCTTAAAACCTCAAAAGGTCTTGTTGTTATAGACGGAATATGGTCCGATGAAAGAGTATATAATGAAATTTTATCTGCCGTAAAAGATGCGGGGTGGGAGGATATACCTTTTTCTGAATTTCTTATTACTCACGGTCATATTGACCATGTAGGCTGCGGAAAATTCCTTAAAGACAATCACGGTGTAAAAGTATATCTTTCAAAAGAAGACGATGATTTAAGGCTTTCTTCTCCGTCTGAAAGCGGTGCTTCCGACGGTTGGAAGGATTTTACGATTGACTGTTATTTAAGTGACGGTGATGTTATTGACTGCGGTGATAAAACCGTAAAGGTAATCGGAACTCCGGGGCATACGAAAGGTTGTATGAGTTTTATTTTTCCTGTTTGTGAAAACGGTGAAAAATTTACCGCTTCACTTTTCGGCGGTGCAACTCCGCCTTGGAATGAGGAAAACGGAAAAGAAATTCAGAAAAATTCCGTTTTAAAATTTATGAAAGCCTGTGCCGATAATCACTCCGATGTGGCATTGTCAACTCACACTGCGTTTGACTGCGGTACAGAAAGAATAAATTACAGTAAATCGAGGCTCGCAAATCTTCCGAACATATATGTTCTGGGAGAAGAAGGTGTGCAGAAGTTTTGTGAAATATATTTAACCTTAATAAGTTAAATTATTTTATATTATTTTAAAATATGGAGGACTGATTATGAAAGTTGCAGCACTGTTAGAAAGTATTATCCTTGCAATATCCTGCTTTTTCGGCAGTATATTCAATTCACCGGACAAAAATGTTCAAAATCTGATTGAACGAAGCGGCGGATTTATTTACGGCATTTGCCACCACAATGAAAATTATGAAATGCTTGAGGAAGCAGGTCTTAAATGGGTAAGATTTGACATTCCCTGCCCGTTTGATGCAAAAGGCAATGTAAGACAGGCTTATACCGCATTTAAAGAGCGTTGCAAAGGCTATGCCGACAGAGGATTTAAGGTTATGGCTGTTACTCCATATCCGAGAGATATAATAGCGGATATGGGTTATAATCCGATTGACGATATTGAAAGAACAAAAGAAATTGCCGTATTCCTTTATAATGACCTTAAGGATATAACGGGCGGTTTTCAGATTACAAATGAAATGGGACTTGTCGGGTTTATGACTCCGCTCACTATTGAAGAAGCCGCTCTTTACATAGGCGTTCAGCTTGAAGCAATAAGCGAGATTAAGGATGAAAACTTCCCCATAGGATATAATTCGGCAGACTTAATTCAGGTAAGCCGTGAGCTCCATAAGCTTATGAAGCCGTATCTCAAATACTGCGATTATGTAGGTATTGACCTTTATACGGGCAATCAGGGCAATGCAGAGCCGGAAGATTACTCAAAAAAGGTTAAAAAACTTTACAGAATGACAAATAAGCGTATTATTATTGAAGAGTTCGGTTTCTGGAGTGAGGGCAG
>JAZUHA010000210.1:0-5250 GCA_045641485.1 Acutalibacteraceae bacterium | reverse complement strand
CGGCAAAACGGGAAGCAGGCTTTTTAAGGAGCTTATGCTAAGCGAATACAATACCGATGTTTCGGGCGTTCATAATGACTGCGGTCTTATGATATTCGATATTGAAAAGCAGGATGTTCACTCCGGCGGTTCCGGGTGCGGGTGCAGTGCCTCGGTAGTATGCTCGTATATTTTAAACAGGCTTAAAACAAAAGAACTCAACCGTGTACTGTTCGTTGCAACCGGGGCACTCCTCTCCCCCACATCATCTTTACAGGGAGAATCAATACCCGGCATAGCCCACGGCGTTCTTCTGACTTCGGATTAAATAACCATACCAGACAACAATGTTGTTGACTTTACCCCGTATTCAGTTTATACTGTTTTAGAGGTGAAAACAATGAAATTTTACGGTGAAGAATTCAGTGATATAAAACGGAAAAAGCCGGGAGATACCCGTTTGCAGACTCTCGGAGAATTGTATGATGTGTTGCGTAAATGCTGGTGCAAAGAAAGTGCATACCCATCCTGTCAGGCTGAATGGGTACCGAATGATCCGACTTACGGTCAGTGTGCAATAACGGCAATGCTGGTTTATGATATGTTCGGCGGAACAATTCACCGAATCAGAGTCAGTGGCGGCGGCACGCATTATTTTAATAAGATAGACGGACATTATATTGATTTGACACGGGAGCAGTTTGATTTATATGACATTCCCGTATCGTATGAGCCAAACGAACAAATGGAAAGAAAATATTGCGGCAAGAATGCAGATACGGCGAAACGCTATCAAATTCTTATTCAAAGGATTTCCGATTATCTTAAAATATAAGTACCGCCGATTAAATATGCTTTTTCATATTTATATAAACAGAAAAACACAAAGATGGTTTTGAAAGAGTAATCACTCTCCAAAACCATCTTTTTAATGTTATTTAATTATCTTTTCACAAAAATCTTTAAGCTGTATTATGTTTTCTGTAGCTGTTTCCCAGATAATATCAGTATCAATATTACCGTATTCGTGTGCCACAACATTTCTCATTCCTCTGATTTCACGCCACGGAATCGAGCAGTTTTCGCTTTTAAACTCGTTTGATATATGATTTGAAAGTTCGCCTATCTGCATTACACAAAGAGAAACGGCATTTTTATAAACAGTCTCTTTTTTAAACAGTTCATAAGACTTACCGAACACTGTATGTGCTTCTTCGATTTCGAGGCAGTATTTATATATTTTCCGAATAATCGACAAATCTCTTTCATTGGTCGGCATAAATAAGCACCTCTTCATTTTTTATATGATCTAAAAATACATCATCCAAACTTGCAGTTGTGAGTAAATCCAAATCCTTTTGAAAACTTTCTTGCAAATCACAATACATACCGCCTAATGCAAACAAACGGCGAAGCGGACCTCTGTCAATACGAAAATCCAAATCACTGTTGACTGTGGCTTCTCCTCTGGCATAAGAACCGAAGAGGTACACTTTATCGACACCGTATTTTTTTGCAATCGGATTTACAATATTTTTTATTTCTTCAATCGAATAAATTTTATCCGTCATAAAGTTACCCTCCTTTTTCCGTCTTTAAGTATCTTCCGGAATTATTTTTCCTCCTGCACTTTCTTTTTATTATCACTTACCATTTTCTTTGTAAGTAAGCTTGCAATCACAAGGAAAAGAATTATTACCGCCACGGGAATTGCCACTACCCACGGCTGTTCACCGACATTTTTAAGCACAACGCCGAAAAATGTATATACTATTACAAGCGGAAGATTGCCCAAAAATGCACCTATCATATAATTTTTATATGAAATGTTCATAGCGCCGAAAAGAAGGCTTGACAAGTCTCCGGGCAAAATTCCCGCAAATTTGAAAATTGCGGTGAGTTTCATCTCGTTTGTACCTGCAAAATCCTCAACCTTTTTTACGGCTTTGAATTTTTTTGAAAGAGTATCCACCATACCGGAACCCGTAAATCTGCCGAGAAAATACGGAACGGAAAGGCTTAAAATCACCGATATTATATTTACCGCAAAAGCCGAAAAATAATCGGGCATTACATAAGCACAAACAGAAAAAATTACAGCCGGCGGAAAAACAAGTGTAAATGATTTTAAAACGGAAATACCTATAATAATCAATCCGACTGTGAAAGCACCGCCCGTAAGCAATTTACTTAAGTTTGCGATATTTGACATTTTTATGTTGTATTTCTGAACAAGGAAAATTCCCGCTCCGACCATAACAACCATAAGTATTCCCGTAATAATCTGCAATACTTTAACAAGTTTTCCGTAATCTTTTTTATTTTCTTTCATAAATCCTCCGTTTAATACAATGTTACGCTTTGCAGTTCAAGTTCTCCGCGGAACTGTTTAATACGGATTTTCAAAGAAACGATATCAGACGGAGTGATTTTATCGAGTCTTTTATAACCAACCGTTTCACCCTTAACAATGCGTTTCATTTTACCGTCGCCTTTATCAAGGTATATTTCATATTCCTCAATATGCTGACCGTTTTTAATGTTTTCCATCATACAAATGCAGTCAAACATATCTTTTTCGGGCATTGTAATTGTAATTTCCGGGCATTTGTCATCGGGTGAGGGCTTCCATATTTTATTTTCGTCTTCATCTAAAAGATTTTTTACATCATATTCCTTTGAAAGACTGCTTGAAGCGGAAATCTCTGCTATACCCGAAACCTTATATGAAAAACTTCTTTTGATATCGTAACCGAAAGCCTTTAAAATCTGCGTTTCCATCTCGGCAAATTTACCTGTTTTTGTGGGAGGAACACCGAGCATCAAAGCACAGTTTGCACCTACGGCGGAATAATAAAGTTTTAAAAGCCTGTCCTTTGTTTTAACGGAATAATCGTCTTCCTTATGGTAGAACCAACGTTCACGCATAGAAACACTTACTTCGCACGGGTACCATATAAACTCGCTGTCTTTTTTAATGGCTTTTCTTGAGCCGATATCACGTTCGAATTTTTCTTCCTGTTTTCTTGCTTTTCGTGAAGTATCTCCGGCTTTTTTAAATGCACTTTCTATACTGTATCTCTCGGGAACAACGCTCCACTCGTTCTTTCTTATAACGCCCCACTCGTTACCGTACCAACGGACATCGGGACCTACAAGCGCTATAACGGCATCAGGCTGACATTCTCTTACGACATCATAATAACCCTGCCAGTCGTATTCCTGTACTTTTCCGTTTTTGTCTGCTTCTGCGGCGCCGTCAAAACGGACATAGAAAATATCGCCGTATTTTGTAAGAACTTCACGAAGAAGATTTTTAAAATACTTGTTATATTCTTCGCCCGTACCGTATGTAGTTTCGTGACGGTCAAGAGGAGAAATGGCTATGCCGAATTTAAGCCCCTGCCTTTTACATTCTTCGGAAAGCATACCGACTATATCACGGTCCCACACTTCCCAGCCGGTAGCCTCTCTTACCGTGTAATCGGTATAATCCGAATACCAAAGGCAAAAGCCGTCGTGATGCTTTACATTAAGCACCATTCCTTTAAATCCCGCGTCTTTAAAAAGCGACACCCATTCTTCGGCGTCAAATTCATCGGGAACGAAATTTTCGGCTAAAACACTACCGTTTGTCCATTCGCTGTTTACCACGGTGGGAAGACCGAAGTTTATAAAGCCGTAAAATTCCGTTTTCTGCCATTCTAATTGGCGTTCAGATGGTTTTATCTGTGCTGCTGTTTCGTAGGATTTCATAAAATATTCCTTTCGGACTTAATTTTTGCCGTTATCGTTATTTGTTACAACTATATTTACACCCGTACCGAGTATATTTTCTATAACTACATCCCCTATTTTTACGGGAGCGTTTACCGTAGCGGAATTGATAACTTCCATACAGTCAAATATTTTTTCTTTCGGAAGCGGTGAAGATGACTTAACGGGAACTACCGGATGAACACCGCCCGAAAGTTTTACGGTTGTGGCAAGACTTCTTACGGGGTGAGTCATTTCCGCTTTAGCGTATGCGGCACCTCTCGGACAGGTATTGCCCGTTACCGAAATAACCTCGCCGTTTTCCATTTCAACTTCTATCTGACAACCCAAAGGGCAAGATACACAAGTAAGACTTTTTTTCATAACATCACACCTCTTATTCCTCTACCTGAACGGTTATAACGCTGTCTTTATTCATATTTTTAAGCATCTCGGGAGTGATTACGACATTTTCCATTTCACCGGGGGCAAGTTTCGGTTTTTTGCGTGAGTAAATAACATTTCCGTCGCAGGTAACAACCACCTTTGCGCCCTTATAAACCTTACCGACACGGAAATAGAGTTTAACAGGCTCATCACCCTCTGTGTTAACTCTTTGCGGAACGACATATCTTACGCCGTTTATACCTTTTGTATCAATAAATGTTCCGCCGTTTTTCTTACCGAAAATATATCTTGCCGCACCTTTACCTGCAATATAACTTTCCTCCGTAACATAGTCAACAAGGTCGTGAACCTGCAAAACATTACCGCAGGCAAATATGCCTTTGTGTGTTGTTTCACGGTATTCGTCAACAACGGGTCCGTTTGTAACACGGTCAAGCGCAATACCTACACCCTTTGAAAGTTCGTTTTCGGGAATAAGACCGACGGAAAGAAGAAGCGTATCGCATTCGATATATTCTTCGGTTCCGGGTATCGGCTGTAATCTGTCGTCAACCTTTGCTATTGTTACGCCCTCTAACCTTTCCTTACCGTGAGTTTTTATAACGGTATGAGAAAGTTTAAGCGGAATACCGAAGTCATCAAGGCACTGAACAATATTTCTTGCAAGACCGCTTGAATACGGCATAAGTTCACAAACAACTTTAACCTCTGCGCCCTCAAGAGTCATACGCCTTGCCATTATAAGACCTATATCGCCGGAGCCGAGTATTACAACCTTTTTACCCGGCATATAGCCGTCTATATTAACATATTTCTGTGCGGTACCGGCAGTCATAATGCCGGAAGGACGGGTACCCGCTATTGAAAGAGCACCTCTCGGTCTTTCACGGCAGCCCATGGCAAGAACTACGGCTGTTGCTTTTATCTGCATTAACCCCTTTTTGTTATTTACCGCAGTAACTATGTTATCATCGGAAATATCAAGTACCATAGTATCGGTCATAACTTCTATATCGGTTTCTTCGACTTCTTTAATAAATCTGCCTGCATATTCGGGACCCGAAAGCTCCTCACCGAAGTGATGAAGACCGAAGCCCGTATGAATAC
>JAZUHA010000209.1:0-2045 GCA_045641485.1 Acutalibacteraceae bacterium | reverse complement strand
ATCGGTTATAAATCGGAACGGCTCTGCCGTTCCCCGAAATTTTTATCTTTTATCTGTTATCTATTATCTGTTATCTGAAAAATGGTAAATATCGGAGAACAAACTAACGGTTATTCATAAAGTAATATATAATCGGCACGCAGTGCCGACACTAATCACTAATCACTAACCACTAACCACTGAAACCTAACAATACTGCGCTCTTGAGCCGCCTATAAATTTCGGCCTTGTATATGCTCCGAGAAGTACCGCTTCACCGATATTTTTAACTGAAAGTTTTGCGGGAACGGCGACATCTTTTAAGTGCATACCTATAAGAACACCGCCGATATCAAGCCCTGCATCGGCTTTTATATGCTCAAGTGTTACGGGCTCTTTCATATTTTTCCATGCGGCGGTTGCAAACGAGCCGCCTGCTTTCGGTTTCGGTACTGCGCAGACGATGTCATTATTTCCCGCCGCTTCTTTTTCGATTATTATTGCTCTGTTAAGATGCTCACAGCATTGAGCGGCAATATAAATACCTTTTTTTGAAAAAACATCATAAAGAGTTTTATACACCGTTTCACCGAGTTCGGGCATTGAGTTTGTACCCATGGTACTGCCGAGAATTTCGCTTGAAGAACAGCCGATTACCACCACACTGCCTTTCTTCAAATCGGTTTTTGTAAGCAGTTCTTCCGCCGCCTCGGTCAACTGTTTTTTTATTAAGGAAATATCCAAAAATCACACTTCTTTTCTTAAAATTGTACCGTATTTACATACATCTTCTGTTTTAAATCTGACAGACATTACAAACGCTTCCTGTAACTTTTGCCCGTCTTTTATGTCTTCAAAATGACCGTAAGTAGTTGTTACAACCGTTCCGTCCGGAAGAATTTCCACACCCGGATATGCGCAGTCGGCATCATCATAATTTTTCATTATGCGTATACGGTATTCGCCCTCGGAGCCGTTTAAGATATCTTCAAAAGTCCCTACCCATGCAACCCAGTCGCCCCAAGTGGGAGAATTACGGCAAGTATCACGAAAACTTATGAACAATCTGCCGTCTTTTAAATATCTTGCGCAGTGACGGTCACCCGTAAGTGCACCCGGAAGTTCACGCGGTTCACTCCAGGTATTACCGTTATCATCACTGAAAATTACAAAAGAATTCTTTTTATGAGAGTTTTCACGAAGAAGCACGGCAAGTTTTTTGCCGTCGGGCGAACGGATTATTGCCGGCTCACAAAGTTTTTTATCGGGAGCAGGCTCCGTAACGATTACAGGATCGCTCCACGAAAGTCCTCCGTCGGTACTTTTAACGGAATATACGGTATAATGACCGTCATCATACGGTTTTCCCGCAAAAGCCTCGTGTATTTTAACCCATTCCGCTCCGTTTTCTTCCGGCATATTAAGCCAATGTTTTTCGGGTTCACCCCATGTTTTACCGCCGTCTTCGGAAAATCTGTGGGTGTATTTTGTTTTAATATCCGTTCCCTCGCCTGTTTTATAGACCTCGGTAAACTGATATTTTCCGCCTTTTATAAATCTGCCGTCATCGTGAAAAAGGGCGATATACTCACCTTTTCCCGTTTCGCAGATATCCCCCATTGCAACGATACCGCCGAAATCACCTATACTTTTTAACTCGGAAAAAGTTTTGCCGCCGTCTTCACTCACGCTCATTCTTATGGGATAAAGTCCCGAAAACATAATAAGTCTTTCAAATCCGGTTTTATCTTTAACTTTATATAAAGTGGGAACTTCGAGTGAAGTCGAAAAACTTTCCGGCACGGGCAGTCTTTCGGACCAGGTTTTGCCTCCGTCACTGCTTTTCTTTAATACTATCTGCCCGTAACCGTGGCTTTTCGGATAGACTGCAAGTATTGTTTTACCGTCATCAAGCAAGACTGTAGTCGGATGACCTATATAAAGCCCGTCTTCACGGTCAACGAGTGTCTGCCACTCTTTTTTATCCGAAATATCTATAATCGGAATATTTATATCGGGTGTCATATTTTATTCACCTTTTCCCAAAAGCAAATCAATAGCCGTAA
>JAZUHA010000208.1:0-10572 GCA_045641485.1 Acutalibacteraceae bacterium | reverse complement strand
CCTTTTCCTTTGTTTGTGTTATTATTTAAGCGCACCATATTGTTACCTCCGGTGTTTTAGGTTTGGTCACTTAAATTATACCACAGGTTTCAATGTGGTTCCCTTTTTATTCTATATTTTGGAATCTTTATTTTACTACTTACCGCGATTGATGTTTTTTGAAAAAATACTTGACAACGGGTATTTGTTTTGTTACAATACTCGTTGCCGCATATTAAGGGCGAGGTGTGTCCTCACGAATATATCAGAAGATATATGCCTTGTTAGCGAGACTGAAAGAAAGCAGGTAGAAAAATGTACGCAATTATTGTAACAGGCGGAAAGCAGTACAAGGTTGAGAACGGCGATGTTGTATTCGTTGAAAAACTCGATGTTGAAGCTGATTCCGAAATAACCTTCGATAAGGTTATCGCCGTAGGTGCAGATGACGGCATCAAAGTCGGCGCTCCTTATGTTGAGGGTGCAACCGTAACGGCAAAAGTTCTTAAAAACGGTAAGGGCAAAAAGGTTGTTGTTGCAACATACAAGCCCAAAAAGAACGAAAAGCGTAAAATGGGTCACAGACAGCCCTATACAAAAGTTGAAATTTCCGCTATTAATGCATAATGACGAAAATTGCGCTTTTATTTTTTAAAGACGGTGCTCCCAAAGGCTTTTCCGTTAAAGGTCATTCCGGTTATTCCGAAAGCGGCAGTGATATTGTCTGTGCGGCGGTTTCGTCTGCATCGTATCTTGTTGCAAACACACTTATTGAGGTTATGAAACTTGATGTTTCACCCGTTGTGAGTGACGGTTTAATGAAAATAACGGTTAAGGAAAAAGATAAAGAAAGAGCACGGGATATTTTAAAAGGATATGAAATCCACACCCGTGAACTTGCGGAGCAGTATCCCGACTATGTAATGATTACTACGGAGGTGTAACGAATGCTTAAGTTAAATATTCAGTTATTTGCTCATAAAAAAGGTATGGGTTCTACCCGTAACGGCCGTGATTCCGAATCCAAAAGACTCGGCGCAAAGCGTGCAGACGGTCAGTTTGTTCTTGCAGGTAATGTCCTTGTAAGACAGAGAGGCACAAAAATCCATCCCGGTACAAATGTAGGCAAAGGCAAAGACGATACTCTTTTTGCACTTGTTGACGGTAAAGTTCGTTTTGAGCGTCTCGGCAAAGACAGAAAGAAAGTCAGTGTTTACGAAGTTGAGCAGTAATTACTTCGGCACAAAACTAAATTAAAGGGTCTGTCGCATTTAGCGCAGAACGAAAAACAACATTATTATAAAGAATGACTTTACGGTGATTTATATATTCTCTGAATCCGTAAAGTCATTATATTTTTATAGATTTATCATTTTTTATGTTTTTCTAAGCGTTTTTTCGCCCGCTCGGAGTATCAATATACGCCGTCGGGGCGAAGAAAACGCTTTCTGCATCTAAATGCGACAGAGACCCTTTTTTGTGAAAAAATAAATTGCATTTTTTCTTCGATAATTATATAATTTAAAAAGTGATAAACAAACTTGTGTTTTAACCGAAAGGGTGAAAAGTATGAATATTACCACTCCTCATATAAATGCAAATACCGGTGATTTTGCAAAGACCGTACTTATGCCGGGTGACCCGTTAAGAGCAAAATTTATTGCCGAAAATTTTTTAGAAAATGCCGTGCTTGTAAATAATGTGCGCAGTGTAAACGGATATACGGGAACATATAAAGGTAAAAGGGTTTCCGTAATGGCTTCGGGTATGGGTATGCCGTCAATAGGAATATACAGTTACGAACTTTTTAACCTTTTCGGCGTAGATAATATTATCCGTACGGGCTCTGCCGGTGCATACAGCGAAAAAGTAAAACTCGGTGATATCGTTTTGGCGCAGGGAGCCTGCACGGATTCAAATTACGGCAAGACTTTCGGGCTTCCCGGTGCGTTTTCACCAATTGCAGACTACAATCTTTTAAAAACAGCCGAATGTATCGCATCAGAAAGCGGACTGACGGCAGTTGTGGGTAATGTACTTTCTTCGGATGTTTTTTATACCGATGATGCAGAAAAAACCGAAAATGAAAAAGAGTGGGCGCTATGGAAGAAAATGGGCGTGCTTGCCGTGGAAATGGAAGCCGCCGCTCTTTATATGAACGCCGCAAGAGCAGGTAAAAACGCACTTGCCGTCTTGACGGTTTCGGACCACTTTTTAACAGATGAGCATTTAAGCCCCGAAGAGAGGCAAACGAGTTTTAAAGATATGATTACCCTTGCTCTTGAAACGGCGGTGTTGTTGTGAAGCATATTTCTGTAATAAAAACCAAACCCGAACTTTCGGGAAAATCTTCAACTCCCGACGGTGCAATTACCGGTAACGGCGATTTGTGCCTCATTCTCGGTAATTTCCCGGGCGGACTTCGCATTTATATTGCGAAATCCGACTTGTGGTATGCCGTTGAATGTTACGACAAGGGCGGTATGCGGCCGCTCGGATATATTGATATTCCCGTTGGGGGAGAACTTTACCGTAATTATTACGTTGAGCAGGATATGGACAAAGGTGAAATCCGCTGTGAATTCGTAAATGGCGAAAAGCAGTGTAAGTTTACTTTAAAAGCATTTAAAACAGAAAATTCGATTTATATAAAAAACACGGGGAATATTGAAATTTCGCCCGTGCTTAAGGTTTTTGAAGGCGATACAGACGGCAGAAAGGGCGATTTTTCATACGACGGAGTAAGCGGGATTTTCAGGAGTTTCGATACGGAAGAATGCGAATATGAAACTCATATTTTTGCTTCTTTAAAGAAAATCGGCGAAAATGATTTTTATACATTCGTCGCAACAAATTTTGATACGGAAAATCCGAAAGAAACAGTTATTAACAGAATAAAAGAAACAGACGAAAACAGAATAAGAACATTAGAGGTTGAGCATAAAAAAGAGTGGGAAAAGATGTGGGCAAAATCCTCGTTCACTCTTTCCGATAAAGAACTTGAAAATGCGTGGTATTCGTCGCAGTATTTTTTGTATATCTGCACGGGCAACAAGCGTTTTCCGCCCGGAATTTTCGGTAATTTCATTACCGTTGAAAGACCGTCGTGGCATAATGACTATCACTTGAATTACAATTACCAGGCGCCTTTTTATGCCGCCTGCTCTTCAAATCATATTGAGTTTACGGATTGTTATATGTCCGTGCTTGAAGATTTTTATGAAAAAGGAAAAAGCTTTGCCGAAAAATTCGGCTGTAAAGGTATTCTTTACCCTGTCGGAATAATGCCCGGCGGAATTTGTTCGGAACTTAATAAAAATATTAAATATAGTTTTGAAAGGCTGTTTTTAGGGCAGAAAAGCAACGCAATACACCCTGCGGATATTCCCGTTTTCAGGTGGTATGCCGAAAGAAATACGGAGTATGCAAAACTTCACGCCTACCCGTATGTTAAAGAATGTCTTAACTTTTTTGAAACATACGGCGAATGGCGAAACGGCAGATTTTTTGTGGCGAAAGATGCCGCACACGAGGTACCTTTTTATAAAGATAATTTTAATCCGAAAAAATATAAACGGTATATAAACGATACAAATAATGTGCTTACAATGGGTTTGTTGCGGTTGTGTCTTAAAGCCGCAATAGATATGGCAACGGAACTTCGTGTTGACGAAGAAAAAATAAAAGTATGGGAAAATATTCTCGAAAATCTTGAGCCGTTTAAAACTTATTACCGCTTCGGCAAAAAAGTATACCGATATACATATAAAGGGCAGATGTGGAACGACGGCGGCGATGTCGGTATGCAGCATATTTATCCGTGTGGCTGTGTGGGGCTTTCCTCACCCCGAAAAGACCTTAAAATCGCAAGAAATACTTTTAAAATGAAAGCAAAATACTGCTTTATTGACGATAACGCCGTTTCTTCGTTTTTCCCCATGGCTTCACGGCTCGGAATGAATCCCCGAAATACTCTTGATAAATTCCGTGAACTCAACAAAGAAAACAGGCTTCCGAATATGCTTTATCTTTTCGGCGGCGGCTGTCTTGAGGACTGCTCAATTCCCGCTTCGATGCTTAACGAAATGGCACTGCAGAGTTTTCAGGGTGTTGTCAGAATTTTTCCGTGCTGGGATATGTCGGTAGACTGCGAATTTCATAATTTAAGGGCAGACGGCGCTTTTCTTGTTTCGTCTTCCGTTAAAAACGGAAAAACAAATAAAGTCGAAGTCCTTTCCGAAAAAGGCAGGGAACTTCATATAATATTACCGTCAGACGGTTGGAAAGTCGTTTCTCAAAACAAAGAAACCGGGTTTTCGGGTAAAGAATATGTTACCGAAACGGGTGTAAACGAAAAATTGATTTTTATAAAGAAAGAGTGTTCATAATGGAAGTAAAGACAGTAAAAACCGAAAGAAACGAAGCGGATTATATATCTTTCGGTAGCGGTGAAAAAACAATGATAATAGTACCCGGCTTAAGTATAAAAAGCACAGTTCTTTCGGGTGAGGCTGTCAAAAACCAATACAAAATTTTTGAGAATGACTATACCGTGTATCTTTTCGGCAACGGCAAAAATTACGAAAAAAATCTTACCGTAAATGATTATGCCGAGGATTTAGCTTCGTATATGACCGAATTAAATCTTAAAGATGCGTATGTTTTCGGCGTTTCAATGGGCGGTATGATTTCACAGTGTCTTGCGGTAAACCACCCGGGGCTTGTAAAGAAACTTTTTCTTTCTTCGACTGTTTCAAAAATGAACGAAACTTTGGAAAATACGCTTAAAGAATGGATTTCTTTTTGTGAAAATAAAGACGGTGAAAAATTCATCGACTGTTTCATTGAAAAAGTATACAGCGAAAGTTTTAAAGAAAAATATGCACCGGTGATAAAACTTGCAAACGGCAATATCACCGACGAAGAGTTTGAAAAATTTATTTTTGCCGCAAAGGCATGTTTCGGCTTCGGCGTTTTTGACGATTTATGCAAAATAAAATGCCCCGTATTTGCCGTCGGTTCGGAAAAAGACAGTGTTCTTACGGGTGAAGCGACTTTAAAACTCGCAAATAAACTTGACTGCGGATATTATATTTATACAGACTTCTCTCACGCCGTATATGATGAAGACCCCGAATTTATATTGATGCTCGAAACTTTTTTCCGTGCAGGCAAATGACAGTAATTATTTTGCACATAACATAATGCTTTTTTTCGTTAAATTGTACATAGAAAAAATGTTTTTTTCGGTGTATAATTACAGCGTGATATACTATCTTAATTTACGGGAGGAATTTTTATGAAACATTTTAAAAAGGCAATTTCCGTTTTTTGTGTCGTTGCAATGCTTATCGGCGCATTTTCCTGTGTCGGCTTTGCCGCAGATGAGGGTTATGATTATACAATAACAAATCCTTATGACGGTGTTGATTGGCGCTGGAAGCAGTATAAAGCGGACCTTCACAGCCATACAACGGCAAGTGACGGAAACGACAATTTAAAAGATATGCTTGAAACACAGTACAGTTACGGTTTTGACGATGTTGCGGTAACAGACCACGGAACCGTAAGTTACAGCTGGACAAGTCAGAAAGTAGTAGAGGCACTTAAGGTATTTACATCTATAAAACGCCCCGGCGCTATTCTTACTCTTGACGAAAACGGCGGAACAGCCGCAAACGGCAACGCTTACGCTTTAAGAAAAACAGCCGATACCGAGTATTATTATCAGACGGAAAACGGTGTTAACGGTCACGAAATGATGCGTGTTCCGTTCGGTATAGAAAATAACCCGTCTTCTCTTAACAATGCCCATGTAAACAGTTGGTTTGTTGATTACGGTCACGGTTATCTCGGCGGTACAAGCGACTATGAAACACCCATTAAAAATGTAGATGCTCTCGGCGGACTTTCCGTAATAAATCACCCCGGTGAATATACAAATGCCCGTGACGAGGAAGAAACCGCAGATGCATACAATAAAGATAATCTTCATTATTCTTATGTTATAGATAAGTTCACAAGCCTTTTGACAAAATATCCCACCTGCATAGGTATAGATGTAAACAGCAAGGGCGATACAAGAACACGCTATGACAGAAAACTCTGGGATATTCTTCTTATGAATGTTGTTCCCACCGGCAGAAATGTATTTGCCATAGGCTCAAGCGATGCTCACAGCACAGATGCGGTTTATACGGGCTTCGTAAAAGCGGTTATGCCCGAAAACACACCGTCTGCACTTAAAGACTGCCTTTCAAACGGTCGGTTCTTCGCATGCAGTAAAAATGTAGGTAACCCCGAAGAAATTACGGATATCGCTTATGCACTTAACAAAACGGGTAACAAGACGGCAACTGCACTTGCGGATAAACTTACCGAATTGCAAAAAGCAAATCCGAAAGCAAAATATGAATCCGATAAAGCAGACGATGTTCCGGAGATTTATGCTGTAACCGTTAATGATGACTTGGATACAATTAAGATTAACACAAACGGACTTTGCGTTCGCTGGATTGCAAACGGCAAGACCATAGCATACGGCAACGATATAGACCTTGACGATTACAGAACACAGATAGGCACTTATGTAAGAGCCGAAGTTTTCGGTAAGGGCGGTATTGTTTATACCCAGCCGTTTACACTTGATTACAAAGAAGCGCCGATATCAAAAGAACAGGGCAAATTTATTGACCTTTGGATGCTCGCAAGCGTTGTACCGGATACTCTCGTAAGATTTATTGCTTCTCTCCCCATATTCGATATGATTTGGAAATGGATTGAAAGCGCATCGTGATTAGTGATTAGTGGTTAGTGGTTAGTTTGATAACCGTTAGTTTATATTTTCATATTTAACTTTTTGATACAATTAAATAAATTTAAAAACCGGTTTATTGTTCTGTAAAATCAGAATAATAAATCGGTTGATTTTTTAACGGATAAAAAGCCGAAAATAAATATTAAAAAATCTTGAATATATGTTTATTAAATGGTAGAATATAGAAAATTTATTAAGGAGAAACAAATGAGAGCAATAGTAACCGTAGTGGGAAAAGACAAGGTCGGCATTATAGCAGGCGTATGCGTTTGCCTTGCCGGAATAAATGTTAATGTACTTGACATAAGCCAGACGATTTTGCAGGATATGTTCACAATGAATATGCTTGTTGATGTAAAAGACGCTTCTGTCGATTATAAAAAAATCGTGGAAACTCTCGACAAAGAGGGCGAAAAACTCGGCGTAAGTATTCGCATACAAAGAGAAGATATTTTTGATGCAATGCACAAAATCTGAGGTATTACAGAATGATAAATCAAAGAGAAATTGCAGAAACGCTTAATATGATAGACCATCAGCACCTTGATATCCGTACAATTACCATGGGTATTTCTTTACGGTCGTGCTGTGATCCGAACCCCGAAAAAGCGGCTGTGAAAATTTACGATAAAATTACAAAATATGCCGAAAACCTTGTTAAAACGGGTGAAGATATAGAAAGGGAAATGGGTATTCCGATTATAAATAAAAGAATATCCGTCACCCCGATTTCCATAGTTGCCGAACCGAGCGAAACAGACGATTATGTCACTTTTGCAAAAGCGCTCGACAGAGCGGCAAAGGAATGCGGAGTAAACTTTATAGGCGGTTTTTCCGCTCTTGTTCAGAAAGGTTTTACAAAAGGCGATATAAAACTTATAAATTCCATTCCCGAAGCACTCGCAACAACCGATTTTGTATGTTCTTCGGTGAATGTCGGCTCCACAAAAGCCGGAATAAATATGAATGCCGTTAAACTTATGGGTGAAACAATTAAGAAAACGGCGGAAATAACAAAGGACAGAGGCGGATTCGGCTGTGCAAAACTTGTTGTATTTTGTAATGCGGTAGAAGATAATCCGTTTATGGCAGGCGCTTTTCACGGAGTAGGCGAAGCGGAATGTGCAATAAATGTCGGCGTTTCCGGACCGGGAGTTGTTTACCATGCACTGAAAGGAGTAAAAGGTCAGCCATTTGACGTTGTTGCCGAAACCGTTAAAAATACAGCGTTTAAAATTACAAGAATGGGTCAGCTTATAGCAAACGAGGCTTCAAAAAGGCTCGATGCCGAGTTCGGTATAGTAGACCTCTCACTTGCCCCCACACCGGCAGTAGGCGATTCCGTTGCAAGAATACTCGAAGAAATGGGACTTAAGACCTGCGGCACTCACGGCACCACGGCAGCACTTGCGCTTCTTAACGATGCAGTTAAAAAAGGCGGTGTTATGGCTTCGTCAAGTGTCGGAGGACTTTCGGGTGCATTTATTCCCGTATCGGAAGACGAGGGAATGATAGCCGCCGCAAAGTCGGGCGTGCTTACAATGGATAAATTAGAAGCGATGACCTGTGTTTGCTCCGTAGGGCTTGATATGATAGCGGTACCCGGCGATACTGCGGCTTCCACAGTTTCCGCAATAATAGCAGACGAAGCGGCAATAGGTATGATAAACAATAAAACAACGGCGGTAAGAATTATTCCGGCACCCGGCAAAAAAGTGGGTGATACCGTAGAATTCGGCGGACTTCTCGGCACGGCTCCCGTTATGCCCGTACACTGTGAAAGCAGTGAGGAATTTATCAGCCGCGGCGGAAGAATACCGGCACCGTTACACAGTTTAAGAAACTGAACAAGACAGAATGGAGAATATATATGAAACATTACGGCAAATTTTTACTTGAACTTGAGAATAAATGCAAATTTCCGGAAGAAGCAAATACGGAAATAAACAAACTTGCAAAAAGACTTGACGACGAAAAAGATTTCGGGAAAAAGTTTGACAAAATAAGAAAACTTTATATGTACCCGTGGGCGCACAATCTCGGCAGATATTTAAAAATGGTAAGGGAATTAGGTGAAGAATACGGCGTTACCGAAAACTCCATAGAATTTATGTTCCTTTTGCAGTGCGCCGAACTTCTTAAAAAGAGGTTTCTTTCTAAAGGTATAAGCGAGGAAATTTACTGGGATTCGATGAATGACCTCCGATACAAACTTTTAGAGTGTATGGAGTGTGAATACGAAGTCGGCACTTTTGTGGGCGGCTGGTTTGCAGGCTGGTTTGAGGTAGACAGATTTACCTTGGGCAGATTTCAGTTTGAACCGAGAACGGTTGATGAAGATTACACGACAAAAAGCGGATATAAAATCAAAAAAGGCGATTTTTGCGTAGGTATGCACATTCCGTCATCCGGTGTTCCGCTTACGGATGAAGTCCGTTTTGATTCGTACAAAAGAGCATACGAATTTTTTAAAGACCGCCTTACAGACGGCAAACTCATAATAAAATGCGGCTCATGGCTTTTATATGAAAATCATTATAAATTCCTGCCCGAACATCTTAATATCCGTAAATTTATGGATGATTTTGATATTTACAACAGCGAAGAAAGTGAAAACTTCGGTGATGACTGGCGTGTATTCGGTCATTATACAGATTTTCCGCTTGAGGAATGGCCCGAAGACACTTCTTTAAGAAAAGCATATAAACACTGGCTTCTCGGCGGCGGCAAAGCAGGTCACGGCGAAGGCATTATAGTGTTTGACGGGGAGAAGATTATAAGTAAATAATTTAAAATGGGTTGTCGCATTCCGTATTTGAATGTGACAACCCATTTGCTTTTTTATTAAAGTGAAGATAAATAATTTTTAACTGTTTCAGTTATTATTTTAGCCTGAAAAACTTGCCTTTCGGCTTCAGATTTGGAGATAATGTAAAAATCGTCATAATCACTTGCTGTTCTGACACGAAACAACGAAGAAATATACTCTGAAATTGTTTTGTCAAAAATACCTGTTTTTAAATACAGTTCTCTGAATTTTGCAATTATTCCCGAATGCTTTTTTGAATCAAATTCATCTAAAATCAAAACAGAACGAATTGCGTGAAAGGCAGCATAATATGCTCGGTTTGCAGCTCCTTTATACATTTCGAATTTTAAAAGGTTTTCTGCTTCCTCCAAACACTCAAGCGAGTGTTCAAATCGTGCCTTTGAAAGGCTTATCAAATCTTCTTTATGCAATTCTTCTTCCCTCCGTTTCAATGGTTTTATATAACGGCAGAATGTTTTTATATTTATTGTAAGTTTCAAAATCTTTTTCTATGACAGATACAACAATTCCGTATTTAAAAAGAAGTGTGCCGCACATTTCATCTATTTTATTGCGGTAATTACATAAATCAACAGCGGAAATATTTGCAATAACAAGTATGTCAATATCGGATTCGCTGTCAAAATCTCCTCTTGCGTATGAGCCGAACAGAATTATCGAATTGAGTTTTTCTTTAAATATAGCCTTCGTTTCTGCTGTTAAATTTTGTAATAATTCATTTATTTTTTCATCTGAAAGCACAATCAATTCCTCCGTTCTTTTATTATCAATTTTATTATATCAATATTTAGGAAAAATATCAACCCGAAAACCGACGCTTCAAATTGTTTTATATTAAAAAAGAAAATATATTGAAATATTCGATTTGTTATGGTAGACTAAAACTGCTACATAAGTTTATATTTTTTCTGACGATAAGTTTGTATTTTTACCTCGGTAAAAGTAC
>JAZUHA010000207.1:0-2102 GCA_045641485.1 Acutalibacteraceae bacterium | reverse complement strand
ATCAACACTTATGAATATTCTTGCCGGTGTTACGAATGCCGACAACGGAGAAATAAAAATTTTCGGCGAAAAAGCCGATATAAAAAATATTTCAGATGCCGAAAAATACGGTGTTGTAATGATACATCAGGAACTTAATTTAATGGGAGATTTAACTGCGGCTCAGAATATTTTTATCGGCAGAGAACCGAAAAAAGGTATTTTTATTGATGATAATAAAATGAACCGTGATGCAAAAGAAATTTTCGATAAGATCAATCTTGATATTGACCTTTCGTGTCCGGTTCGTATGCTTTCAATAGGTAAGCGTCAAATGGTTGAGATAGCAAAAGCTCTTTCAAAAGAGTCACGGGTCTTGATACTTGATGAACCTACCGCCGCCCTTTCGGTTGCGGAAACAAATGAACTTTTCAAAATAATGCGTGAACTTAAAAGTCAGGGAATATGCCTTATTTACATTTCACACCGTATGAACGAAATATTCAGTATTTGCGATAAAATAACCGTACTTCGTGACGGCTGTCTCGCCGGTACTTCTCCCATATCGGAAATCACAAGACCCGAACTTGTAAAAATGATGGTAGGAAGAAATGTTACGGAAAATGTAATAAAGGAAGAACGGTCGTTTGACGATGCTGCTACAGTTCTCAATGTTAAACATCTTTTCTGTGCCGCTACCGGAGTGGAAGATGTAAGTTTTTGTTTGAAAAAAGGTCAGGTGCTGGGATTTGCAGGACTTGTGGGAGCGGGAAGAACCGAAACAATGAGAGCAGTTACCGCCATTGACAGAAAAGACCGTGCGAAAGTTTTTGTAAACGGTAAAAGAGTTCATTTGCGTTCCCCTGCCGATGCGGCAAAAAAAGGTATATGCTATCTTTCGGAGGACAGACGGCGTGACGGTATGCTCTTAGGGCGTTCGGTTGCGGAAAACACAGTTATCTCATCAATAAAACAGTTTATTAAATTCGGTTCGGTGGATTCGGAAGCGGCGATGAAAAAAGCCGCCGAAATAAATGAAAGTATATCTTCAAAATATTCATCTTTGCTTCAACCGATTGAAACTCTTTCAGGCGGAAATCAGCAAAAGGTAATATTTGCCCGCTGGCTTCTTGCCCAAATGGATATATTTATTTTAGACGAACCCACAAGGGGAATAGATGTGGGTGCAAAAGATGAAATTTACAAAATAATCGAAGAACTTACAAACCAAGGAAAATCGGTTATACTTATTTCATCCGAAACAAGTGAATTGAGAATGCTTTCAGACAGAATTATTGTTATGTGCGAAGGAAGAATAACAGCCGAACTTAAACCGGGTGAAGCCGATGACGAAACAATACTTAAATATGCAACATCAGGAAATGAGGAGTGAAAAAAATGAGTACGGAAAATAAACAGTCAAGCCGCGGCATTATAAAGCGTATGGGTAGTCAGAACCTTGTTCTGACCGTTGTTTTAATGCTTTTGGTACTTATTTTTACGGCAATAAATCCCAATTTTGTAAAAGCGTACAATTTACTCAGCATGGCACAGTCACTTGTACCCTATGCGATAATTGCACTCGGAGAAATGTTTGTTATTGCATCGGGTAATACAGACCTTTCGGTCGGAACGGTATGTATAGCATCTGCGGCAATAGCAGGAAAACTTATATCGTTGAATTTTCCGCTGTGGGCAGTTATTCCCGTTATGATTTTATCGGGTGTGATTTTCGGAATAATCAACGGTTGTCTTGTTGCAAAACTTAAAGTACCTGCATTTATCGCAACGCTCGGTACTATGATGTTTGCCAGAGGTTTCAGTGCGCTTATTGTTGCACAGCCTAATGTGTTTTATCCGTCGGGAACATGGTTCAACGCCGTTTTTTCAAACAATAACGGTTTTCCGAGCGGTATTATCTGGCTTGTTTTATTTGTTGTTGTTTCTGCATATATCGCATACAAAAATAAAACAGGCAGATATATTCTTGCGATAGGAAGTAACCCGGAGGCTTCACGTCTTTCGGGAATACGTACGCACAGATATATATTTATCGCTTACTTAGTCAGTGGTATCGCCGCGGGAATCGCGGGCATTTTCTGGGCTTCATCATTTGCCACTAT
>JAZUHA010000206.1:0-6085 GCA_045641485.1 Acutalibacteraceae bacterium | reverse complement strand
TTTCTTACGGGAACACCCGAAAGTGCGGAAACAAGTGCGGTAGTTATCGTAACACCTGCCGACGGACCGTCTTTGGGAACGGCACCCTCCGGAACATGAATATGTATATCTTTTTCTTTATAAAAATCAACATCTATCTTAAGTTCTTCGGCATTACTTCTGATATACGATACAGCCGCTTTTGCCGACTCTTTCATAACATCGCCCAAAGAACCCGTCAGTTCGAGTTTACCGTTCCCGGGAAGAACGGCAACCTCTATCTGCATCATTTCGCCGCCTACACTCGTCCACGCAAGTCCGTTTGCAACGCCCGTCATATCGTCAAAATCAAGGTCATCGCCCTTATATTTTACAGCGCCGAGATACTCTTTCAAATTATCGGCTTTAACGGTGATTTTTTCTTCCTGTCCCTCGGCAAATTTAAGCGAACATTTTCTTAAAATTTTTGCAACTTGGCGTTCTGCGGTTCTCACACCGGCTTCTTTTGTGTAACCGTCTATAATAAGTCTGACGGCATCATCGCTGATTTTCAACATTTTTGAAGTGATGTTGAATTTTTTCATCTGCTTCGGCAAAATATGTTTCTTTACTATATTGAATTTTTCTTCCGCAGTATAACTGTAAAGTTCGATTATATCCATTCTGTCATAAAGCGGAGCGGGAATTGCGGAAGCATCGTTTGCCGTTGTTATAAACAAAACCTTGCTTAAATCAAACGGAATATCAATATAATGGTCGCAGAATGAGAAATTCTGTTCCCCGTCAAGCACCTCTAAAAGAGCGGAAGACGGGTCGCCTTTATAATCGCCGCCTAATTTATCTATTTCATCAAGTAAAATAAGCGGATTTTTTGTACCTGCCTGCTCAAGAGCCGAAATAATTCTGCCGGGCATTGAGCCTATGTAAGTTCTTCTGTGACCCCTTATTTCCGCTTCATCGTGAACACCGCCGAGAGAAATTCTTGCATACTCTCTGTTCATGGCTTTTGCAAGCGATTTTGCTATGGATGTTTTGCCGACTCCCGGAGGACCGACAAGACAGATAATCTGAGAATTTACATTATCTGAAAGTTTTCTTACGGCAATAAGTTCAAGTATTCGCTCTTTAACCTCATTTAATCCGTAATGCTCTTTATTGAGAATATTTCTTGCTTTTTTAATATCAAGAGATTCTTTTGATACTTTATTCCACGGAAGACCGAGAACCTTTTGAATATATGAATATGAAACGGTGGCTTCGGGTGAGCCCTGCGCCATTTTCATATAACGGTCACATTCATCAAAAAGTTTCTTTTTCGACTTATCGTCAATCGGTAAAGTTTTGATTTTTGATTTAAACTCCTCTGCTTCCGCCGCAGGAGAATCATCTTCGTTTAATTCTTTTGAAATTGCCTTAATCTCTTCACGAAGATAATATTCCCTTTGGTTTTTATCTACACTTTCCTGCACCTTTTCACGGATGTCAAGTTCGGTTTTAAGAATTTCTGTTTCTTTAATAAGTAAATTGCAAAGTTTTTCCGCTCTTTTCAGGGGTGAAAGTTCATCAAGAAGTTCACATTTATCTTTAAACTCAAGAAAAATCACACCGCTTATGAAATCAACAAGTGTAGGTAAATCATCAATAACGAGTATGTTCAAGCCTACATCGGGCGACATTCTCGGTGCAACATCGGCGTATTCGTCAAATGACTCCTGCAAAGCACGTAAATAACCGTGTGCGAGAATTTCATCATTTTTTTCTATCGGTTCGTCAAACTGTCTTTCCGCTATGCAGTGAAGATACGGTCTTATTTTTACCGTTTCCGTTACAGATGCTCTGTATTTTCCCTCAACAATAACTCTGAAATTTTCCGAATGAGGAAGTTTTATAAACTGCTTTATTTCCGCAACAACACCGATTTTTCGTAAGTCGGAAAAATCCGGATCTTCAACGGAAGCATCTTTTTGTGCTATAAGTAAAATTTTACTGTTACCGTTTAATGCGGCTTTTAACGCCTTTAATGATTTTTCTCTGCCGACATCAAAATTAAGAGTCATATCGGGAAAAATCACAACACCGCGCATTGCAAGAACGGGAATTGATTCAAAACTTAAATTATTTTCCATAAGTACTAAACAGCATTTTGACGATAGCGAAATACTGCTATCGTCAAAAAACGGTAATTAAACCGCCTGCATATCTCCTTTTGGTCTTTTTAAAATAACCGGCTCCGACTTTCCGTTAACAACATCTTCCGTAATTTTGATTGTTTCGATAGTCGGGTCAGACGGTGCAGTATACATAACGGGGATAAGAACACTTTCCATAATTGCCCTCAGTCCTCTTGCACCGGTTTCTTTTTCTATTGTAAGTTCTGCTACACGCTTAACGGCTTCGTCTGTAAAATCAAGTACGATATTATCCATTTTGAAAAGACTTACATACTGTTTTAAGAGAGCGTTTTTCGGCTGTGTAATTATATTTACAAGCGCATCAACATCAAGATTTTTAAGGCTTGTTATAACGGGTATTCTGCCGACAAGTTCCGGAATAAGACCGTATTTTACAAGGTCTTGCGGAATGACTTTTGACATAATATCAGCGGATTTTAAATCACTCTTTGATTTTATCTGCGCTCCGAATCCCAAAGACGCTTTACCGAGTCTGTCTTCAACCGTTTTTTCTATTCCCGAAAAAGCACCGCCGCATATAAACAGAATTTTTGATGTATCTATCTGAATAAATTCCTGTTGGGGGTGTTTTCTGCCGCCCTGCGGAGGAACATTTGCAACGGTTCCCTCAATTATTTTAAGAAGTGCCTGCTGAACGCCCTCACCGCTTACATCACGGGTAATTGAAGTATTCTCGGACTTCCTTGCGATTTTATCAATCTCGTCGATATAAATAATGCCTCTCTCGGCTCTTTCCAAATCGTAATCGGAAGCCTGAATAAGTCTTAAAAGAATATTTTCAACATCTTCACCGACATATCCCGCTTCTGTAAGAGTTGTGGCATCGGGTATTGCAAAAGGTACATCAAGTATTTTTGCAAGTGTGGAAGCAAGAAGCGTTTTACCCACACCGGTGGGACCGAGCAAAAGCACATTACTTTTACCGATTTCCACATCATCCGGTGAACGGCGGTAAATTCTTTTATAATGATTATATACGGAAACGCTTAAAACCTTTTTTGCTTCCTCCTGCCCTATTACATATTCATCAAGTTGTTCCTTGATTTCTTCGGGCTTAGGAAGTTTTTTTAACGGTTTCTTTGTAATTTTTTTCTGATCTGTGTGAGTTCCCTCAACAATATCCATACAAAGGTCTACACACTCATCACATATATACACACCGGGACCTGCAATAAGTTTATCAACATCATCCTGCGATTTACCGCAAAACGAACAGCGAACCGGCTTTTCTCTATCGTCATCTCGTGCCAAAAAAAGCACCTCCCGAAAGATAAAAGTAATTTATCTTTTATCTATAATTTTATCAACAAGACCGTATTCAAGCGCCTCTTCGGCGGTAAGCCAATTATCACGGTCGGTATCCTGTGCGATAACTTCAACGGGCTTACCCGTGTTTTCGGCAAGAATACTGTTTAATCTCTGTTTTGTTCTTTTAATATGGTCGGCGGCAATTAAAATTTCCGTAGCCTGACCCTGTGCGCCGCCTGACGGCTGATGAATCATAACCTCTGCATTCGGAAGAACATATCTTTTGCCCTTTGTTCCCGAAGAAAGAAGAAATGCACCCATAGAAGCAGCCATTCCCATACAAATTGTGGAAACATCACATTTGATGTATTTCATTGTATCGTATATTGCAAGACCTGCGGTAACACTTCCGCCGGGGCTGTTTATATAAAAACTTATATCCTTTTCGGGATCCTGACCCTCAAGGTAAAGAAGTTGTGCCACGATAATGCTTGCCGTAGCATCATTAACTTCATCTGAAAGAACTATAATTCTGTCATCAAGAAGTCTTGAAAAAATATCGTATGAGCGTTCGCCTCTGTTCGTCTGCTCAATAACATAAGGAACAAGTGCCATGGTAATACCTCCGTTTAATATATAAAAACATTATTGGAAATTTTTTAAAATATAATCAGTTGCAAATTCGCCGCCCCAGAAAAACTGTGACGGCGAAAAACATATTACTCAGCGTCAGGCTTTTTTGCTTTTTTTGCAGGAGTTTTTTTCTCGGCTTTTTCTTCACCGTCTGATGCCGGTTTCTTTTTTGCCGGACTCTTTTTAGCGGGCTTTTTCTCTTCGCTTTCATCCTCGGCAGCCTTTTTGGTTGTTTTCTTCTTTGCTTCAACAGCCTCGCTCTTTACAAGATCCATTGCTTTTCTGCAACCGAGATCGGCTTTAACATCATCAAGCTGAACAAGTTCTTTAATCTTATCAATTTCCATACCGTAAGACTCGGAATAACTCTTGAGTTCTGCTTCGATTTCCTCATCGGTAACTTCGATATTTTCAAGAGCAATGATTTTTTCAAGAGCAAGACGAAGTTTTATCGAATTAACGGCGCCGTCTTTATACGTATCACGGAAGGCTTTTTCGTCCATACCGGTATATTTCATATACATATCAAGATTCATACCCTGCATGCTTAAACGGTAGTTAAATTCATTAAGCTGGTTATCGATTTCTTTTTCAACCATACAATCGGGAATTTCAACCTCGGTATTTTCAACAAGAGCATCAAGAATATCATTCTCAAACTTTCTGTCTGCGGCTGCCTGTTTGCGCACCTTGATTTCTTTTTCAAGATTCTTTTCGTAATCTGCAACCGTATCAAATTCACTTACATCTTTTACGAACTCGTCATCGTAAACGGGAAGTTCTTTTTTCATTATTTTGTTAACTTTAACTTTGAATACAGCCTCTTTACCTGCAAGTTCTTCTGCGCCGTATTCTTCCGGGAATGTTACGTTAACATCAAACTCATCACCTGTTTTGTGACCGATAATCTGATCTTCAAAGCCGGGAATGAAAGTACCGGAACCGATTTCAAGATCGTGATTTTCGCCTTTGCCGCCTTCAAATGCAACGCCGTCGATAAAGCCTTCAAAATCAATATTTGCGGTATTGCCTTTTTCAACCGGCTTGTCTTCAACGGTAACCATTTTTGCATCTTTCTCAAGTGCACGGTTAACTTCCTCGGTAACTTCCGCTTTTTTAACGGAAACTTTATCTTTTTCGGCAGAGATGCCTTTATATTTCTTTACGTCTGCTTCGGGTTTAACATAAACCTTAAGAGTAACCGTAAATCCGTCTTCATTTATTTCTGCAAGTTTATCTTCAAAAGGAGCGCTTACGGGAACGATACCTGCTTCCTTTACCGCTTCTTCAAAAATATTTCCGTACTCTGCATCTACTGCATCGTATAAAAATACCTCTTTGCCGTAATACGTTTCAATAACATGCTTCGGGGCTTTTCCTTTACGGAAACCGGGAACATTATATTTACTCTTGTTCTTGTTGTAAGCTTTTACAACAGCGGCTTTAAAAGCCTCGCCTTCCATACCGATTTCGAGAGCATAAACATTTGTTTCTGCTTTTTCGCATGATTTTAAACTCATTTGAAAACATCCTTTCTCAATTCAAACCATAAATAACTCAAAGAGTATATCACACAAATACAATAATTTCCACTGTTTTTTTAAAATAATATTAAAAAATTATTGTTTTATTATAAGTTTCGGGCAAAAATCGAGTTTATCTGCCGAAACAAGTGTAAATTCCGTACCACCGTCTGTGATTTTTGCGTTTTCGGGCGTAACAAAACCGTGAAGATGACCGAAGTAACATTTTTTTATATTATGATTCTTAATTACATCAAGAAACCGGTCACACCTCTGCGTTTGTGAAATCGGCGGATAGTGAAGAAAAGCAATTACATTCTCTGAAAGTTTTTGAAGTCGGAGGCCAAGCGGTCTTAGGAAGACAAGACTTTAGTGCAACTCCTTGGCTCACAGAACGACATGGCTACGATCCGACTTGATTCTTAATTACATCAAGAAACCGGTCACACCTCTGCGTTTGTGAAATCGGCGGATAGTGAAGAAAAGCAATTACATTCTCTGAAAGTTTTT